>JAPOYX010000023.1:37255-140974 GCA_026706345.1 Gemmatimonadota bacterium
CTTTGATATTCAGAATGGACGAGGCGACTGCCGGGTTTGCTTCGGATGTAAATCCCTCACCCGAAGTCCGCGATAGACGTCAGGTAGTCGTAGCTCTGGCGGGCGGCTTCTTCGGGTTCCATGAGCTCGGCGAAGGCCTGGTGCACGGTGACGTAGCCGTCGTATCCGAGTTCCTCGAGCGTCTTCATGATGATGGGGAAATCGATCCCGCCCGTTTCCTGGAGCGGAACAGGGTCGTGGGGCGCGGGGCCCTTCACCCAGGTGTTCAGGGTCATGGAACCCGCCGGATTCAGGCGGTGGTTCTGCAGATAGACGTTGAACAGCCAGGGCGCGAAACGCCGGATGGTCTCTGGACCGTAATCCTGGCCGCACAGGTCGAGATTGGCCGGTTCGTAGATGATGCCGAAATTCGGACGTCCCACGCGCTTCAGCACCGAGACGGACTCCTCCACCGTTTCGAACAGGCTGCGCGTGTGGGACTGGTGGGCGAGCCGGATACTCCGTTCGGCTGCCTCGTCCGAAGCCCGCTGCGCCCAGGCGACCTCTTCATCCGTTTTCATGCCGATCCGGATCAGGTCGGCGCCCAGTAACGCGGTCAGGTCCAGGTAGGGCGTGATGTTCCGCAGGGCGTCCGGGGCGTGTTCGTCGTTTGCGGGTATGGGGATGTCTCCCGTCACCATGGAAACGGGCAGTCCCCGTTCGTCGAGGATCTTTCGCACCCGGGTGATCTGTTCCAAGGGCGTCTTTATGCCGGCCTGGGAGGCCCGCATGCACATGGCGGCGTATCCGAGCTCCCGGGCCAGGTCCGCCAGGTGCTCCATGGAACGGTTGGCTTCTTCCTTGTTCAGCACGGATTCGGCGACACGGACGGACAGGGACAGTTTCATGGAAATCTTCCTCTTTGTTTTCAGATTTCAACTTTGTTGCAGGGTCAACGGCGGCACCGACGGTCTAGCGTATCTGCACCTCGGTTCCGCCTGGAATCCTGTGCCCGATACAGGCCAGGATCTGGGCGGTGAAACGGTACGTGAGTCCCCAGAGCACGGGTTCTTCGGCGCCCAGCAGGTCGATGGCGGGCACCTCCTGTTTCCCCCATTCCCCCGAGACGACGGTCGTGACGTAGCGATTCTCATCCATCAGATCGGCCAGCGGGATCCAGAACGCACGCTGGATCTCATGGTTGAGGGACACGGACAGTTCTGACCCATTCGACAGGAAAAACACGAAAGCGGCGACGTGCACTTTGCTCAAATGGGTGGCCTGGTCGTCGAGCCGGCAGACGCATTCCGCCTCGGAAAGATCGAGGGACGTTTCTTCCCGGGTTTCGCGGATGGCCGTTTCCAGGGGACCTTTGTCGGACGCGTCGATCTTTCCGCCGGGGAAACTGATATGGCCCGACCAGGGATCGCCCCCGCGTTGCACGCGGAGCAGGTAGAGCAGGTCCAATCCGTCACCGGTTCCGCGCGCGCGTATCGGGACCGCGATGGACGCGGTAAGTGCGTCCCGGGCGGGATCCAGTATCCTGCTGCGCCTGCCGCGCAGCTTTTCGATGAGTTCATCTTCTCGTGTCAAATCCTCGCCGTTCCTCTCAATATTCGCCGCCGTGCGCTCAGTGATGCGCGCCCCGCCCGACAACGCGCCTGACGGTCCGCAATCAGGACCGGGCGAACACGACCTGGTTCCTAGGATGGTCGGCCCGCTGGCCCGGGCGCCTGCTTCCCAGATTGGCATCGATGACCGGCCGGTTTTCCGTGCTGCAAGCCGAGTCGTCGATTAGCAAACCATCCTCGTAGAACGTGATACCGAGCGCTTCACGGATTCGCCCCGACGTGTTGGCCCGCGCGCCGTGAACGACCCAGTGGCTGTGCAGGGTGGCGCCCCCCGCAGGAATCTCCTCTTCCACGACCGGAATCCGGTTCGTGCGGATAAAGTCTTCGAAGAACGACTCCGATTCGCGGTGTATCCCTCTGGGACCGAGCACTTTGTCTCTGTGGGTGCCGCTCGCGAAGCGGGGCGGCCCCATGTCGATGGCGGCGTCCACGAGGGGGATCCACATGGTGAGGACTTGGTCCGAGCACAGCGGCCAGTGGGGACCGTCCTGGTGCCAGGGCGTGATCCAGCTTTCGGGTTCCTTGAACATCGCCTTGTCGTAGTAGATGCGGACCGCGTCCACCCCCATGAGGTCGGCCGCTATCTGTCCGAACCGACGCGACTGGATAAACCGTGCGGCACGCTCGTCCGCTTCCCTCAGGTTGAACGTCTGCATGAATACGCGGGAGAAATCGTCCTCCGGCCGATCGCTCATCTTGCTCGCCCCGGCGAACCGTTCGGCCGTGACCGACCTCAGTATCCCCCGATACTCCGCGATCTCTTCCTTTGTACAGACGTCCCGGAGATGCACGTGGCCGTTTTCACGGTATTGCCGCACGTGGTCCGGCGACAAGGGGTATGCGGACGCAAGGCCCGTTCCACCGGGTAGATCACCCTCGGTCATGAAAGCAGATCCTCCCACCCCGCGCGGATCTTCCCTTCCGCGTAGATGTCCGGCCTTTCGCGGATCCTACCAGCCCGCACAGACCCTCTTGTCCGCGTGGTAAACCAACGGAGCTTTCAATCAGGATACGGTCATCGGGCAACTAACAAACAGGAACCGGGATGTCAAGGGGTTTGGCCCTTCCGGCCCGGGACCGCCTGGTCGATCGTGAGGTCACGAAACGGGAACGGATTACATGCTTACAACGTTTGCCAGGAGACCCTATGTTTTCGTCCGGCAGGCCCCGCCCTTGACAGGACATGCCTGTTGGTCTTTATTTGAAGGAACGCGGCGGGACTACGTGAACTTCGTGTGTCCGCCGCGATTCCAGTTTATGACGCCGGATGGTGCAGCCTGGAGCATGCCATGGAAGAGAACGGCCCGATTCTCGAATTTGAAAAACCGATCTACGAGCTCGAGAAGCGCATAGAGGAAATGAGAAACTATGCGGTGACCGAGAACCTCGACGCCCTGGCCGACGAGATCCAGCGCCTGGAAGAGGAAGTGGCCCGGCAGCGGCAGAAGACCTATTCCAACCTGACCCGGTGGCAGCGCGTGCTCATCGCCCGTCATCCGAACCGCCCCCACACGCTCGACTATATCGACGGGATGATGGAGGATTTCGTCGAACTGCACGGCGACCGGTCCTTCGGGGACGACAAGGCCATGGTCACGGGGCTGGCGAAAATGGATGGCCAGCCCATCGCCGTGGTCGGTCACCAGAAGGGGAAGAACACGAAGGAAAACGTGATGCGCAATTTCGGCATGGCGGGTCCCGAGGGATACCGCAAGGCCCTGCGCATCATGAAACTGGCCGAGAAGTTCGACATGCCGGTCCTGTCTCTTGTCGATACCCCGGGAGCCTATCCCGGCGCGGGCGCCGAAGAAAGGGGCCAGGCAGAGGCGATCGCCCGGAACATCTACGAGATGGGGCGTCTGCGTGTACCCATCATCGTCATGGTGATCGGCGAGGGCGCCAGCGGCGGGGCCCTGGGGATCGGGGTGGGCGACCGCGTCATCATGATGGAAAACGCCTGGTATTCGGTCATCAGCCCCGAACCCTGTTCCACCATTCTGTGGAAGGACCAGGAGAAGGCGGCTGCCCGCAAGGCCGACTGCGCCGAGGCCCTTCGGCTTGCCGCCACCGACCTGCTCCAGTTCGGCGTCATCGACGAGATCGTACCCGAACCCTTCGGCGGCGCGCACCGCGACCACGAAGCGGCTATTTCCAACGTCAGGAAATCCATCCTCAAGGCATTGCACGAGGCGGGCGGACAGTCCGTCGACGAACGGCTGGAAGCCCGGCTGGAGAAGTACAGCAGCATGGGCGCCTTCGACGAAATACCCGCCGCGAACGACCCCGCGTAACCCGGAAGCCAGGAGCAGGACGCTTGTTAAAGGCCATCAAGGGCGGCTTGATCATCAACGGGAAAGGCAAGACGCCGATTCCCGACGGGCTGATCCTGGTGGACGGCAACCGGATCCAGGCCGTCGGATCCCGCGAAAGCCTCTCGATACCTCAGGACGCGGAGATCGTCGACTTCGGTACGGCCACGCTGCTCCCCGGCCTCATCGATACCCACGTCCATCTCGTCATGAACGCGCGGGAGGACTGCGTAACCTCCCTGGCGCACAAGACCGCCGTCGAATCCGTGGTCGAGGCCGCCGGGAACGCCCGACGGACCTTGCGGGGCGGAGTGACGACCGTCCGTGATTGCGCTGACGTGTTCGGCGTGACCCTGACCCTGAAGCGGGCCATCGACGGGGGCCACCTGGACGGGCCGCGCATCCTGGCCTGCGGTCTGCCCATCACCACGACGGCGGGGCACCTCCACTACATGGGGATCAGCGCGGACAGCACGGAGGAGGTGCTGAAGGCCGTGCGCACGGTGGTCACCATGGGCGTGGACTGGGTCAAGGTCTGCGCGACCGGGGGCGGATTGACCCCCGACAGCAACGTGCGCCGCGCTCAGTACACGGCGGAGACGTTGACGGCCCTCGTCGACGACGCCCATCGACTGGGCAGAAAGGTCGCCGCCCACGCCCACGGGACCGAAGGCGTTATGAACTGCGCCATCGCCGGCACCGACAGCATCGAGCACTGTTCGTGGATGGGGGAGGAAGAAGACCACCGTTACGACGAGGCGGCCGTCGCCCTGATTCTGAAGAAGGGGCTCTACGTCAGCCACACGATCACGGGGCCGAGGACGGGTTCGCCGGAAGAAGTGGAGGAGCTGCTCAACAGCGAACTCGGTGAACGATTCGCCTTGCTGCGTCGGACGCTGGAAGAAGGCGTCCGCATGGTCATATCCAGCGACGCGGGCGTCCCGGACACACGATTCGAGGATTTCGCCGGGAGCCTCGTCATCGCCGTCAAATGCTGCGGCTTTTCCCCAATGGGCGCGATCATCGCCGCCACGAGCCGGGCTGCCGAGATGCTGGGCATGACGGACCGGGTCGGATCCCTGGAACCCGGCAAATTCGCGGATATCCTTGCCGTCGACGGCGATCCTCTCCAGGATATCACGGCCATCCGGCGGATCATCGGCGTGTTCAAGGAAGGCCGCCGGTTCGTGTGAACGGAAAGACGCGCCTGCCGGCGTAGCAAGAATTACGCGAGCGTACGAGGCTTAAGCACGCTTTGACTGCGTTGGGGGTCACGCGAGCGTACGAGGCTTAAGCACGCTTTGACTACTGAATCTTTCGAGACCGAACAGGCTCGTGTCGACTGGCGGCGGTTCATCGAACAGCAGGGCGGCCAGTGTATCGCCCAGCACTGGACCGAACTTGAACCCGTGACCCGAGAACCCTGCCGCGACGACTACGTGGCTGTAATCGGGATGCCGGTCCAGGATGAAGTGGAAATCCGCCGAGTTGGTGTACAGACAGTGTTTCACCGCGACGGGATCCCGGGACAGGTGGGGACATCTACGTCCGATGAAATCCTGCACCGCGGCGAGATTGGCGCCGTCGACCTCTTCAGGGTCGTCGGCCTCCACGACCCGGCCGGTCCTGTGGCAGCCGGCCTTGACGCCCGGCACCCGCACCTGGGGCACGCAGTAGAAGGGATCGGGGGTGTGGTAATCGATCACGTTGGGCATGGCGCCCGCCTCGTGGGGGACCGGCCCCTTCTGCGGGAAATAAGCCAGCAATTCCCGCGTCACCACCAGATCGACATTGATCCCCAGCGTGCGCAGCCACCGGTCCGTCCAGCCACCGGTTGCCAGCACGAGGCGGGTGCCTGACCAAGACCGTCCGTCCGACGCCGTGACCTCGACGCGCGCTTCGCTCGGGACGATCGAAGCGACTTCCGTTTCCGTAAGGGCGTCCACGCCGTCTTCCAGGACGCAGTCCCACAGGCTCCGTACCACCTCGTCGGCGAAAAGCACGGCACTGTCGGGTTGGTAGATGGCCTCGCCGTTCTTTGGCAGGTTTAGCTGGGGGAAACGGCGCGCAAAGGATGGACCGTCCAGTCGCTCGAAAGGAAGTTCGCAGTCCCGCAGCCGGGTTTCCAGCGTCTCCAGCACTTCTGCGTCCGCGGGCGCCAGGTTGCAGATGCCGGTCTGCCTGAACACCGGCCTGCCCAGGCGATTCGCGAGATCCTCCCAGGCCCGGAAGGCGCGCGCCGCCATTTCGACGTACACGTTCTCTTCGTAGTCGAAACGGATCATGCGGCTGTCGCCGTGTGAACTGCCGTGTTCGTGGACGGGTGCGTATCGCTCGAGCAGAAGGACGCCCATCCCGCGACGGGCCAGCACGTAGGCCGTCGAGACGCCGACGACTCCGCCGCCGACCACGATGACATCGTACTGTTTCACCGGTCGATTCACGACAGGACCCGCGTCGCGCGGAGCAGGGTCTCCTGCACGAGCAGTTCGTGGGACAGGGGACGGTCCGGCGGCTGTTCACCCGAGATAGTCTTCAGGAGAGACACCAGTTCGAGGTCATACAGCGCCTGGCGGCTGCGGCCCGTCACGGGTACGCGGGATTCTCCCGCGGGATACCCGTCCCGGGCTCCGGTCAGGACCAGCCGGATCTCCGTGCCCGGCTCAAAGGGTTCGAGTAGTATGGCGCTGCCTTCTGTTCCGTATACCTCGAAGCGGCGGGCGGGCGGAGACGGTTCCATGGCGGCGATATCCACGGTGGCCATGGCATGCTCGTATTCAAACACGCCCAGGCCGTTGTCCGCGAAAGCGGGCACTTCCCCGGTTTCGTTGCGCAGAAACGCGGTCACCTCAGACGGCCGGCCGAGGATCCAGACCACCTGGTCGAGCATGTGACCGGCCAAGTCGTAGAATATGCCTCCCCGATGGGCACTGATTACTTCGCGGGACGAGGCGGGGACGTTAGTCGACATGTGCGCGCGGATCGAAAACACGTTGCCCAGCATGCCGGACCGTGCCCAGTCGGCGATCTTGCAGAACCCGTCGTGGTACCGGAACATGTACCCCATCTGCACCTGCAGGTTCGCCATTTCGGCCTGTGCGACCACCCGCTGCCAGGCCGGCCAGTCGTCTCCCGCGGGCTTGTCGTACCAGGCATGCTTGCCGGCGCGGACGATCTCCTCCGTCTGGGCCAGGCTTTCGTCGTTGCGGCCTTCAGAAGCTATGGCAGTGATACCGGTGTCGCCAAGCATGTCCTCGGCGCGTTTAAACCAGCGGACGCCCGCATACGGTCCACCGCCCTGCTCCAACGCGGCACGCCGCGCCTCATCGGGCTCATAGACCCCGACGCACTCGACATCGGGATGGGTCAACATAGATTGAAGTTTGCCGGCCGCATGTCCGTGACCGGTGCCGTACTGCGCCATGCGTATCGCCATTCAGGGTTCCTCTGGTGACGTGGAGTTGAACTGTGGTAGGTGTTTCCGGGAAGTAAACAACGGACATGGTATCGTCAAGCGAATTCGGGAAGACATCGGGTAGACATCAGGCTTGACATCAGATGCGGTTTCCGCTACGTTCGCACCAATCTTTCCACGATCTGGAAGCCCATCGATCATTGTAATAAACCAGGAGACGAAGCGTGTCCCTGATCCAGGCGCAGATCGACGAATTCAGAGCGGTAGGGTTTCTCAACGTCGGTCGTGTCTACAGCGACGAAGAGGCCGACGCGTTGCGGGATCGCCTGATGACCGTGATCGCGGGCACGTCCCGCGGCAAGGCCGAGGCGGTTCGGAACATAGCCGGCGAGGAACTGGAAGCGGAAAGGGACGTGGTGATCCAGGTGGTCAACACCTGGCAGGCGGACGACGGATTCCGCGCCCATCTCTACCACCCTGAAATCTGCCGCATGGCCTGCGACCTGATCGGCACCGACGTGCTGAGGGTGTGGCACGACCAGATCCAGTACAAGCCACCGCGTCGCGGCGGGGCAACCGACTGGCACCAGGACCATCCCTACTGGCCGATCATCCAGCCGGCCGATCTGGTGAGCGCCTGGGTGGCGCTCGACGACGCCACCGTGGAGAACGGCTGCATGCGCATGGTGCCGCGCAGCCACCATTGGGGACCTCACAAGGGCGGCACGATCGGGACGAACGAGGATGGTTTCACACCGGATCCCGATCGGTCACTCATCCCCAGTGACGAAGAGATCGAGATCGTCCCCTGCGAGGTGAAGAAAGGCGAGTGCATGTTCCACCACTGCCTGACCTGGCACGGCAGCCCGCCCAATCCGTCCGCCAACGGCCGGCCGGCCATCGCCGTGCACTACATGCCCGGATGGACGCGCTACGAACCTACCAGAACTCATATCATGGAGCGGCGGGTCGACGTCGAACCAGGTGAACTCCTGACCGGCCATTACTTTCCCACCGTGTGGGATCGCGGTCCGGTAGAACCGCCGGCGCACTGGTCCAAGGAACAGGCATGACTATCGAGGGACACGTCAACGCCGCTTCCCGCCCCGGCGAACTGCGTATCACCGACATGCGCACGGTCACCATCGGCGCGTCAACGATCATCAGGCTCGATACCAACCAGGACATCCACGGCCTTGGAGAGGTGCGCGACGGCGCCAGCAAGACCTACGCCCTGGCCCTCAAGTCGCGCATCCTGGGCGAAAATCCATGCGACGTCGGCAGGATCTTTCGGAAGATACGCCAGTTCGGCCATCACGCCCGGCAGGCCGGCGGCGTCTGCGCCGTCGAAATGGCCCTGATGGACCTCGCGGGCAAGGCCTACGGCGTGCCGGCCTACCAGTTGGCGGGCGGCAAATTCCGAGACCGAGTTCGTATCTACTGCGATACGACGTCGACCCCGGATGCGGGAAAGATGGGCCGACGCCTTAAGGAACGCATGGACCGGGGTTTCACCTTCCTGAAGATGGACGTGGGCATCGGCCTGCTGAAGGACATACCCGGTACCCTTTCGGCCCCCTCCGGGATACTGGATACCCTGCACATCATGCATCCTTTCACCGGGATTCGGCTGACCGATAAAGGCATCGGCCTGCTGTCGGACTACGTGGCGGGCGTCCGCGACATCGTCGGGTACGAGATCCCCCTCGCCGTCGACCACTTCGGACACATCGGCGTGGAGGACTGCATCCGCCTGGGCAAGGCGCTGGACCGGTACAACCTGGCCTGGTACGAGGACATGGTCCCGTGGCAGTTCACCGAGCAGTACGTCCGCCTGCGCGACGCCTGCGATACGCCGATCTGCACGGGGGAGGACATCTATCTCCGGGAAGGGTTCATGGAGCTCTTCGAGAACCGGGCCATTTCCGTGTGCCATCCCGACCTGGCCACGTCGGGCGGCATACTGGAAACCAAGAGGATCGGCGATACGGCCCAGGAATACGGTATCTCCATGGCGCTGCACATGTCCGCCATGCCGGTCGCCCAGATGGCCAGCGTGCACTGCGCCGCGGCCACGGAGAACTTCATCGCCCTGGAGCACCACCACGTGGACGTGCCCTGGTGGGGCGACCTGGTGACCGGCCTTCCGGAGCCGGCGGTCCAGGACGGGTTCATGACGGTGCCGGATGCGCCGGGCCTGGGCATCGAATTGAATGAAGAGGCCATTCGGGAGCACGTCAGCGAGAAGGACCCCGGATACTTCGAACCCACCGACGAGTGGAACGAATTACGGTCTCACGACCGCCTGTGGAGTTGATCGACCGAAGGTCGGAGAGAACGGTGGACCGAAGGACGAAATGACAAAGGAGTGAAACGATGACCATCCCCGCTGTCCAGGCCGCGCCGGAACCGTTTGAACCTGAACCCTACCTGGCCATTACGGAAGCTCAACGGAAACAGTTCGACGAAGACGGCTTCATCCTGATCGAGGACGCCCTCTCTCCAGACCATGTCGACCGGTTGCTGGACGTCGTCGATGAGCTTTATGAAAAGCTTCACAAGGCGCATGGCACCTCCCCGGAGGCCGCCTACCAGATCCGGAATTCCCTGGCTCTCCACGATGAACTCTTTGCGCTGATCGAATATCCCGCGATCCTTCCGCTTGTCGTGGACGTCATGGGCGTCAACATCCAGATCCGCACTTCCCACGTGGACGTCCGTCCTCCTATGAAGAACCACAAAGAGACCGAACTCGGGGTATCAGGCAGTTTCTTCCCCTGGCATTCCGACGCACCCAACTACGGCTACCCGATTACGAACGGCATCGTCCCGTTCTTCGAGGTGAAGGTCGGGTACTACCTCACCGATCTTACCGAGCATAACAGCGGCGCCATCTGCGTGGTGCGCGGCAGTCACCTCCGTTCGCCCAGCCTGATTCACGATCCGGATTACCACATCGACCCGGAGGACATCGTCGAAGTGAACGTCCGTCCGGGGACCGCCATGGTCTGGCGCACGGCCCTGTGGCACTGCCTGACGCCCAACCTGTCCGACCGCACCCGGAAGTGCCTCTACTACGGATATAACTACCGCTGGGCGCGTCCAGGGGATTACGACCGGCAGGACTCCGGGTTGCTTGCGCGATGCACGCCGGTCCAGCGTCAGTTGCTGGGCTCCAACACCACGGAAGACGGCGTGGTCTACCAGGACGGTGACCCGGCCCACCCGGCCTCCAGATACTGGCGCCCGGAACCCGGTGACGTACCTTTGGAAGCATGGGCGGAAGAACAGATGAAGAAAAAGAGGGACAGGGAATGGAGGCGATGGAAACGGAGGAATACCCTGCCCGACGGCGCGGTAGGCGCACCAGTAGTGGCGGACGGAGGTCAACCAGGGAAGCCTAAGTAAGTATGAACTCGGAGAAGTATCTGGAGGCAACCATGACCGAAGCGGAAATCTTCGAATTCGATCTCAACGGCTACATCATGTACCGGAACGTGCTGACCCGGGACCAAGTCGACCATATGAACGGGGTGCTCGACAGACACCTCACGGATGAATCCTACAATTTCCGTTTCCTGGAACTTGACCCTGTGTTCATGGAGGTCATGGCCCTGCCCCGGACGCTGAACATCCTCGAGACGATCATCGGAAGATGGATGCGCCTCGATCACGCCTACGGGCTCCAGATGGATACGCGCTCCGAGGAACGGGGCGATGTCAGGCCGAACCTCCACGGCGGGCCGCTGGAAGACAACGGCGAGCATCATTACCAGTGGTTCAACGGGAAGATGTACAACGGGCTGACCGTCGTCATGTATGCCCTCAAAGACGTAAACCCCGGCGACGGCGGTTTCATCTGCGTGCCGGGAAGCCACAAGGCCAACATGGACTTCAAACCGGCTGTGGACTCGCATATCGTCGTGAATCCCACCTTCAGGGCTGGCGATATGCTGATCTTCACGGAAGCGCTGGTCCATGGGACCGACACGTGGACCTCGGCGGACAAGCGGCGCTCCCTGCTCTACAAGTACTCGCCCGGACACTCCACGTGGGCGATCCCGGAGAATTGGGAAAAGCTGCGGGAGATTGCCGCCAACGACCTGCAGCGCGACCTGCTCAGAGCACCCAGCATCGAGGGCCGGACGCCGGTGGAAATACCGGATGCGTGAGGAGGAATCCATGACCGAAGCCGAGATCTTCGAATTCGACCTCAACGGCTACATCATCTATAAAGACATGTTGTCCCGGGACCAGGTCGATCACATGAACGGCATCCTGGACGATCACCTCTCCGAAGAGACCCACGGTTTCGATTTTCTCCTGCTCGATCCGGTTTTCATGGAACTCATGGCCCATCCCCCTACGCTGCGTATCATCCGCACGATGATCGGGGAATGGTTGCGGCTGGACCACGCGTACGGGCTTCAGATGGACCGGCAGTCCGTGGAGCGGGGGCACGTGAAGCCCAACTTGCACGGCGGGCTGAGGCATGACCACGGCGAACACCAGTACCAGTGGTTCGATGGTAAGATGTACAACGGCCTGATCGTGGTCATGTACGCCCTGGAGGACGTACATCCCGGCGACGGAGGACTCATCTGCGTCCCGGGCAGTCACAAGGCCAACTTCCGTTACCGCCCGCCCGTGGATTCCCACCTCGTCGTGAACCCCTCCTTCATGGCCGGGGACATGCTCATCTTCACCGAAGCGCTGGTCCACGGCACCACCACGTGGACTTCCGACCGGCGGCGGCGCGCCTTGCTCTACAAGTACTCTCCCGGGTATTCCACCTGGGCATCCGTCGATCGGCTGGACGAAGCGCGCGAACTGGCCGCCAACGACCTGCAGCGCGACCTGCTGCGGCCGCCCAGCGTCGGCAAGCGGACGCCCATAGAGATTCCGGATGGATGAGAAATGCTGCGGAGCCGTATCACAGGAGGCAGGAAATGAACGTGCGGGAAGAATACCGTTACAACCGGCTGACCTGGGAGGACATGAACGAGGCCATCGCCATGCAGAAGGTGGTGGTCCTGCCCACGGGTTCCACCGAGCAGCACGGCAAGCATCTGCCGCTGGACACGGACGCTTTCCTGGTCGAATCGGTCTGCCATGAACTGGGCCGGCGCATCCCCGACCGCGTGCTCGTCCTGCCGACGGTCTCCTACGGTCTCAACCTGCACCACATCGACTTCCCGGGCACGATCCACATCGAGCCCGAGGTCTTCATCGCCTTCTGCCTGAACATCACCAAGAGCGTGGCCTACCACGGCTTCGAGAAGATCCTGATCGTAAACGGCCATGGCTCGAACGCACCGATGATCGACCTGATCGCCCGGAAGACGGTGCTTGCCACGGAGTCGCTCTGTTTCGCCGCCAACTACTTCACCTTCCTGATCGACGCCTTCAACGAAGTGAGGGAATCGGAGGTATTGGCCCACGCCGATGAACTGGAGACGTCCCTGTACCTTCACCTGGCCGGTGAACGCGTGAAGATGGACCGGGCCGCACCGGATAACGACCGTGTGGGGAAGTACTGCTCGTCCGACAGTACCGGGACGGTACGGTTTAACGATTTCTGGGGCCGGTGGACGGGCCTGGGCGTCCACGGCGATCCGACGCCGGCCACGGCCGAGAAGGGCGAGATCATCTTCAACGCGTCGGTTGAAGGCCTGATCGAACTGGTCGACGATATCCGGGATTGGCCGATTGAGCAGCGCAGCGATCAGCACACGGGGCCGGTGCAGCGCGGGATCAGGTGGTAGGTACTGAAGGCGATAAAACTGGTGCGGCGGTGAAGGCTGTTTCTTAAGGTCGCGGTCTACCAGTCGCCACGCCCGAAGAGTATCTGGCGGCCGCGGTCTGCTAGTAACTCAAAAACCCGCCGTCTACCAGCCACGTCGCCCCGGTGACGAAACTCGCCTCGTCGCTGCCCAGGAACACGGCCACCCGGCCGATTTCCTCCGGAGTTCCACGGCGGTCGAGGGGCGTGTCCCTGAAGAACCTTCCTGTAGCGCCGCGTCCTACCGCGTCCTCCCTCGGCTGGTCGCTTTGTTCCGTGTGGATATCGCCCGGCGCGATGCTGTTCACCCGGATGCCGTGAACGGCCAGTTCGATGGCCGCGGACTTGGTGAGGCCGTCCAGGCCCGCCTTGCCGGCGCAGTAGGCGGAGGCGCCCTCCTGCGCCGCGAACTGGGCAACTGACGAGATGTTGATGATGGAACCTCCCGCTCTCCGGGCGATCATGCGGCGGGCCGCTTCCTGCGTCGCGATAAACGCGCCGGTCAGGTTTATGTCGAGGACGTTGCGCCAGTGCTCGTCCGTTTCCTCCATGAAGGGCCGCAACTCCAGGGATTGTCCCGTCAACGCGGCATTGTTGACCATCACGTCCACAGGCCCAAGCAACGATTCCGCCTGGTCCAGGAGGGCGACGACATCCTCCCGCCGGCGCACGTCGCATCGCTGCGCCTGAGCCTTAAAGCCCTGCTCCCGGAAGCGCGCGGCCTCGCGCTCGGCGATCTCGATCCGGCGCTGGGCGATCATCACGGCGGCACCCGCTTCGAGACAGCAGCGCGCAATGCCGAGACCGATGCCGATACCGCCGCCGGTGACGACCACGATTTTGTCTTTCAACCGGTCACGCATAGACGTTTCATCCCTCATTCCGTGACGCGTCTTCATTCCGTGACGCGTCTTCGTCCATCCGACGCACGATTTCGTTGGCTCCGGCTTCGACCAGCGGGAACGTCCAATCTCCCAGTGTACGCAGGTCCAACAGAAAGCGGTCCCCCGACAACCGGCCGAATACGGGTGGCGACTGCCTCCTGAACGCGGCGGCGAGTTGCCGGTTCGTCCATGCGACAGGCCGGAGCGCCACGACACGGGAGGGGAGTTGCTGGACCGGCAGGGCGCCGCCTCCGATCTCAGCAAAGGATTCTTCCACGGTAACATCGACGCGGTGATCATAACAGCCCGCGAGGCGATCGGCGAGGCGACGTGCCCTGGATTCAAGTTCCCCGGTCGATACGGCAATCATACCCGTAACCGCGTGGCAATCCGCGAGTTTGTCAGGATCGGAAAACAACTCAAGGGTAGCCTGCAGGGCGGCATAAACCATCTTGTCCGCGCGAAAGGCCCGCATCAGCGGATCCTTCTTCATCTGATCGAGGAGGTCCCACCGGCCTGCGATGATACCGGCCTGAGGTCCGCCCAGCAGTTTGTCGCCGCTGAAACAGACCACGTCGACTCCCCGGTCGAGCGCTTCCCGCACCGTGTATCCGCTGTCCAGGCCGTGCTGATCGTACGCTTCCAGATCGATCAACGCGCCGCTTCCCTGGTCGTACACGACGGGTACGCCCCTCTCCCGGCCCAGCATCGCCAGTTCGTCAAGGGGCGTCGAGACGTCCAGGCCGGCGAGGTCGAAATTGCTCCGGTGGACGGCCATGATGAGGGCCGTCCGGTCCGTGATGGCGGCCCGGTAGTCTTCCAATTCGGTATGATTGGTCGCACCCACGCCGACGAGCCGTGCCCCGCCCGCGGCCATGACGTCCGGCATGCGGAAGGACCCGCCTATTTCCACCAGTTGTCCCCGGGAAATGATGACTTCGCGGTCCCGCGCCAGGGCGTGCAGGATCAACATCACCGCGGCGGCGTTGTTGTTCACCACGATGGCCGACTCCGCACCGGTCAAGGCGCACAGCAGGCCGGAAACCAGATCGTGGCGCGAACCGCGCTTGCCTGTCTCCGCATCGATTTCCAGCGTGCAGTAACCCTCGATCACGGCGGCCACGGCCCTCCGCGCCGCCTCCGACAGCACGGCCCGGCCCAATCCGGTGTGCAGGATCACGCCCGTGCCGTTCAAGGCAGGCGTCAATGCGCCGGCCGGATGCCCCGGAGCTGCTGGATTAGCCTGGTCTGACATATGATATGGAGGGAAGTCCGCTCAGTTATGGTCCTTATTGCCGATAGGACAATGCCGTGGAAAAGGTCCATGCCGCCAACAAGGCCCGTGTCGCCGAAAAGGACGATGCCGCCGATGAAAGCCGGATTCCGGAGTCCGTAATTCGCGACTACCATCGGCCGGCGATCACATCGGTCATCCTCGTCTTGAATTCCTCCCAGGGGAACGCGGGTCCGGGATCGATCTTGCGATCCGGCGCGATGTCGCTGTGGCGCACGATGTTGTCCAGGGGGATCCGGTAGCGCTCGACGAGCCGCCCGGACAGCGATTCGACCTGTTCGATCTGTCCGGACGGATAAGGCGCCCACCAGGCGCCCCCGGCCGGGACGGGTGATGGTCCGCTGTAAGGCGTCCCGTAGTCCTCCGGCCAGCAGTAGAAACGTCCGTTTTTCTTCTCCAGCCGCCCCCAGTTCACGATCTCGATGCCCAGTGACCACCGATTGCAGCCTTCCCGCCCCCGCCACGCGCTGACTCCGCAGTGCCAGGCGGAGTCTTTGTCGCGGACCATCTGCAGCACCGCGCCGTCGAGTCCCACGATGTAATGGCAGCTTACGCGTCGTTCCGGATCCTGGAAGATCGCGACGCAGTCTTCCAGCGAAGGTCCGTCCGTAAAGTGTAGCACCAGCATATCGATCGGCGCGTCTTCGCGACTCGAAGCGTACAGGGCCGGGATAAATGGTATCTCGGCAGGGGCATTTGACATGTCTGCCACGTGTCCTTCCGGGGTTCTTTGCGTCCCTGGATCGTTCCTTGAAACTTATAGAAAGGACCGCCGCAAGGCAATCCGTTTCACCGCGTTCCACGGGCGCGGCAATCGGGCGCGTCGGTTGACACGAAACCGCCCACCGCGTATACTAACGCCATGATCCGGACGTGCAAAGCACCTGTTTTTAATTGCCTCGCGACCAGGCAGGCCCGGTCTTGACCACCGACTCCTTACCAGCTCCCTCGCTGCGGGACCGATACCTCAAAAACCGCGGTCCGGTCTTTCTCACCGGCATACACGCCATCGTCCGCTTCCTGCTGGAAAAGCAGCGGCGTGACGCCCTGTCCTGCGGTGCTGTAAGACGCAGCTTCATAGCCGGCTATGAAGGCTCGCCCCTCGGCGGCCTCGACCTTGAACTCCGG
Organism: Gemmatimonadota bacterium; assembly: GCA_026706345.1. Classification (NCBI taxonomy): domain Bacteria; kingdom Pseudomonadati; phylum Gemmatimonadota; species Gemmatimonadota bacterium. Next base: position 53,678 of record JAPOYX010000023.1, read on the forward strand.
CAACAGGCCGCTCTGCTCAACGAAGCCGCGCCTTTCGTACACCAGGCGGCGGTCAACGAGAAGACGGCAGCGGCGGCGGTGCACGGCAGCCAGTACGAAGGGAATGTGGACGGGTTCTGGTACGGCAAGGCCCACGGCGTGAAATGGGCCCTGGATGAATTCAGTCTGGCCAACATCGCGGGGACGGGAAAGGACAGCGGCGTCGTCCTGTTCTGCGGGGACGACCACATGGCGAAGAGTTCCGGGTACCCCGCCAGCAGTGAACAGGCCCTGCGCGACGCGCGCATTCCCGTCTTCTACCCTTCGACAGTCTCCGAGGTCATCACCTACGCCCATCACGCGCTGGCGCTCAGCAGGTACGCCGGGGTCCTCTGCGGCCTGAAACTCGTCACGCCCATCTGCGACGGGGCGGAAACGGTGGACGTCAATCCCGAACTTCCCAGTGTGACACTGCCGCCCGGTATGCCTGGCGGTCGGCCTGGACAGCCTGTCCGGCCTTACGAAAAACGCTTCCACCAGGTGGTTATCTCCACCCAGTCCGTCCCCTTTGAAGAAGAACTGACCACGATTCGTATGGAAATCGCCGCCGAGTACGCCCGGGCCAACGGAATCGACACGGTGGAGAACACGGAATCGGACTGTCCCCTCGGTATCGTCGCGACGGGAAAGAGCTACGCCGACATCGTCCAGGCGCTTCGATTGCTGAACCTGGAGGACCAGGTGCCGATCTTGAAGCTGGGCGTGATCTATCCGGTCAATCCGCGGACGATCCGGGAGTTCGCAGGGCGCCTGCAGACCCTGGTGGTCCTGGAGGAAAAGGGTCCTTTCGTGGAAGAGGCGGTGGCCCATGCGCTCCTGGGCACCGGCGTCGAACACGTCCACGGAAAGCGAGGCCCGGGTGACCGTCCGCTCATTCCCGCTTACGGAGAGTTGAATCCCGACCTGCTCACCCAGCGTCTCGGGCCGATGCTGCAGGAGATCTTCCCGTCGGCGCCCATTTACGCCCGCATGGAGGAACTGACATCCATCGCGGAAAGAGACCCGGGCGCCTTCGCCCGGCGCACCGCCCACTACTGTCCCGGATGTCCCCACAGCGTATCGGCCCGCGCGCCCGAAGGGGAGGTCGCGGGCGGCGAAATCGGCTGCTCTTCGCTGGACGCCTACATCGAGGCGGACGGCAGGGGCGTGCGATGGATTCCCACCATGGGCCTGGGCGGCGCCATCTACAACGGGATGTTCCCCTTCAACGGAAACCGTCACCTGTTCCAGAACATCGGCGACGGCACGGTGCTGCACAGCGGCCTGATCACGATCTTCAGCTCGATTTCCCACGGCGCCAACGTCACCTATAAAGTCCTCTGGAACCACGTGGTGGCCATGACCGGCGGCCAGGACATCACCGGGCAGCCGACGCTGGACGACTTCGCGTTGATTCTGCTGGGCATGGGTGTGCAGGATGTAACGGTCGTCAGCAAATTCCCGGAGCGGGTATCGCTCAAACGCGCCCGGGCGGCGTTGAAACCGGGTCAGAATCTGCTGCTCGAACCGCGCGACGGGCTCGAATCCGCCCAGGAGAGCCTGTCGCGAAAGCCCGGCGTGAAGGTGCTGGTCTACGACCAGGAATGCGCCACGGAACACCGGCGCCGCCGCAAGCGTCAGCGTCTCGCCCCCGAACGGTACGTCTTTATTCACGAACGGGTGTGCGAAGGGTGCGGCGACTGCGGACAGCAGTCCATGTGTCTCGCGCTCGAACCAAGGGAGACGGAGTTCGGACCCAAGACCGCCATACTCCAGTCGGCCTGCAACCAGGACCTGTCCTGCCTGAAGGGAGACTGCCCTTCCTTCGTCTCCGTCGAACCGGTTGGAGACAGCAGGCCTTTAAGAGCGGAATGTCCGTTATTGGACGACTCGGACCTGCAAGAGCCCGGCTCCAAGACGGCGATAGAGGGAGAATATGCGATTCACCTCATCGGTATCGGTGGCACCGGCGTCGTGACCGTGGCCCACCTGTTGGCCGTCGCGGCGCTTTTCGACGGGAAGAAGGTGAGCGAGATGAACCGCACGGGGCTGGCGCAGAAGGGAGGTCCCGTGGAATCGCCTATCATCCTGGGGGAAGGCGAGGTCCCCCCTTCCAGCTATATTCCTGCCGGGCGGTGCGATCTGTACCTGGCCGCGGATATCGCCGGCGCGGTGAACCCCCTGAACCTCCAGGCTGCTTCCGCGCATCGGACCGTGGCCGTGGTAAGCCGGTCCGGCGTCCCGACCGCGAAGATGGTGTACGATCCCCAGGTGCCCGGCGCCGACGTCCCGGCCATGGAAGCGCAGATCGAGGCACACACCCGGTCGGTGGACAATGTCTTCATCGATGCGCAGGACTACGCGATGAAGCTATTCGGGAATCACATCGTGGCCAACGTGTTTCTCCTGGGCGTCGCCTACCAGGCCGGGCACATTCCGCTGCAGGCCGGGAGCATCGAACGCGCTATCCGGTTGAACGGCCAGGCCGTCGACGTAAACATTCAGGCCTTCCGATGGGGACGCATGGCCGTACACGACCGGACCCGGTTGGACGGGGCCGTGGAGGAACCCGAACCCGGTTCGGATGAACTGGTCCGCCGTTATGCGCGGTTACTCGGTCGTAAGCGGGGGCAAGCCTTCGAGGCGATGATCGGGCGGATTCCCGTCCGCCAGGAATCTTTCCAAAGGAGTTGGGCCATACGCGTAGCCGAACTGATCGCCTTCCAGGACACGAAGCTCGCCGAGCGGTTTGTTGATCGAATCGCGCGGGTTTACGAAGGGGATGAACGAGTTGGCGGACCGGACCGCGGATACCTGCTTACCACACACGCGGCTTTCATGTTGCACAAGCTCATGGCCTACAAGGACGAGTACGAGGTGGCCCGGCTGCTGACCGACCCGTCCGAACCCGGCATCGCGGAGCGATTCGATGGACCGGTCAGGGTATCCTACCATCTGCATCCGCCCCTGTTGCGGGCGTGGGGACTCGACCGGAAGCTGCGGCTGGGGCCCTGGTTCAGGCCCTTTCTGCGGATCATGGCCCGCTGCAGATTCCTTCGTGGAACCCCCTTCGACCCCTTCGGATACACCGCGGCCCGGAGGGAGGAACGTGAGCTCGTAGCCTGGTACGAATCGTTGCTGGACCAGGCCCTCGCCATGCTCACACCTGAAAACTACCCCGAAGTATCGGAACTGCTCCAACTTCCCGACGAGATCCGGGGATACGAGCAGGTCAAGCACCGCTCGGTGCTCCGGGTGAAGAAGAAGGCCGACGAAATGCTCGAAACCCTCCTCCAGGGCGCGGCGTCGCGCCCGGTCCGCACCCGTTAAACCCGGATAACCAGGAGAGATGCGACAAGAAAAGATGCGAGTGAATGGCCGTAGTTCGCCCGCGCCGGACAGGTTCCACGATCTGGACGCGCTGCGCGCATTTGCCATGTTGCTCGGCATCGTGCTGCATGCCTGTCTCTTCCTCATGCCCGTCGACGCGTGGCCTGTACAGGACAGGTAGGCGGATTTCCACGATTTCGAGAACAATCCGTACGCCTTCCTCTTCGGCGCCATTCACGGTTTTCGCATGCCGGTCTTCTATCTGATCAGCGGCTTCTTTACTGCCATGCTCTGGCAATCCCGCGGTCTGAGCGGCCTGGCGCGCCACCGCCTGAAACGCATCGGACTTCCCCTGCTGGTGGGAACGTTGACGATCATCCCGGTTACGAACGCGTTCTTCTTTCCCGCGACTCCCCTGACGTGGATGTTCTCCTGGCTGTTCAGCCTCGCCCACCTCTGGTTCCTGTGGTACCTGATCCTCATGACGGCTGCCTTCATCGCCTGCACGCGAACCGGCCTGCGGTTCCGTCATCCGGCCTGGTGGCTTCTCGTACCGGCCAGCATCCTTCCACAGTACCTGATGCAGGAGGGCATGATCGGCGCGGACAACTCGCCGGGCTTTATTCCGATCCCCCACGTGTTCGGATACTATCCGGTCTTCTACCTGTTCGGCGCGTTCTTCTACCAGAAGCGCGTCGAAGTGCGAAGGTGGTGGTCCGCGGGCCTGGTTCCGGCCGTCCTGGTGGTCATGCCGGCAGGATACCTGATGCTGAACCCAGAGTTACTGGGGCTGTCGCCGTCGAACACAGTCAGGGGGACGGTCGCGGCGATCGGCGTGGTCTATACGTGGCTGGCCTGTTTCGGATTGCTCGGACTGTTTCGCTGGATCGCGTCGAAGCATCGATACTGGGTTCGATACGTCTCGGATGCGTCTTACTGGCTGTACCTGGGCCACTTGCCGCTCGTACTCGGCGGACAGGTGCTGGTGGTGTCCTGGCCAGTCAGCGTGCATCTCAAGTTCGCGCTGATTTGCGTCGCGGTTACCGCCATCCTGCTGGCAACCTATCACTTCGGGGTACGATACACGCCCGTCGGAAGGGTGCTGAACGGCCCCCGCGTCCGTCATTGACCGGAGGGATGTCGGCACGTCCGGCACGCGTCAAGTTGAGCGGAGACATATCGGGATGAACGGTTTCCGGAACGGGACTGGCGTGATTGCCCGGTCCCGGAAACCGTCGCTTCGCCGGAAGGGGATTGTGCCGGGTCCGTCCGGTGCCGCCAACTGCTCACGAGCACCTTTTTAAGTGCGGCGATGAAGGCTTCGTTCTCTTCCTGCAGGCCGGAGGTGACCCGCAGCCAGTTGTTCATCCGCCAGCGGCGCTTGCCGTTGCCCACGAGCACGTTGTACTCCTCGAACAGCTTGCGCGTAACCTCGTCCGCGTCCGTGCGCACGTTCACCAGCATGAAGCTGGACTGGCTGGGCACGTACTCCAGTCCCATCTCCTCGAACTGGCTGGCGAAATAGTCATGGCCGGCCCACGCGGTTTCCCGGGCGCGGTCCTGGTAGTCATCATCCTCGATACACGCCTCGGCGGCGACCATCGACAGCGCGCTGACCCGGCCGCCCTTGTTGTCTTCGAGTTTCTCGATGACATGGGGCCGGGCCAGGCCGTAGCCGATGCGCAGGCCGGCCATGCCCATGATCTTCGAAAAGGTGCGCGTTACGATGACGTTCTCGTGGTCCAGGATCAGGGGAGCGGCGCCGATGCGGTCCTGCGGATTCCGCGCGAACTCGATATAGGCCTCGTCGACAAAGACCATGACGTCGGAGGGAACATCGCTGACGAACTTCTTGAGGTCTTCGAAAGGCGCAATGATGCCCGTCGGATTGCCCGGAGACGTGATGATGACAACCCGGGTATCCTCTGTGACGGCCGCCTTCATGGCGTCGAGGTCCTGGTGGAAATCGCGGGTTGTGCGGACCAGCCGCGCCCGGGCCCCGTATTTCCGGGCCGTACGGATCACGCCCCCGTAACCCGGCGCCGCCTCGATCATCTGGCCGCCGTCGCGCAGGTAGGCCGACGCGATGGCGAAGAGCACCTCCGAAGATCCGCAGCCGAGGGTCACCCAGGGTTCGGACCGATCCTGGGAGTCCCGAGTGGGTATGACGACCGGCAATCCGTGGCGTTCCGCGATCTGGCCGTATAGTCCCCGTCCCCGATAGTAGCGGTTGAACTTGTAGACGTACTGCATGATGGCTTCGACGGCCCGGGGCGACGGACCAATCGGATTCTCGTTGCTGCTCAGCCGGATGAACCCCTCGGGTACGCCCCAGCCCCGCACGGGCCGCGCCCGGGGTCCCGCCACCATCTGGGCCACGGCCTCGTAGCTGCCCAGGGACGCCACGCCAGCGCCTAATGCAAGCCCCTTAAGGAACTTGCGTCTCGTGAACCCGGAAGCCGCCAGGTTCATAGCCTTGATCATGTTTGACATATCGCCTTCCTTTTGAACGATTTGTTCAGACGCCCGGTCAGCTGCTTACCAGCACTTTCCTGAGCGCGGCCATGAAGGCCTCGTTCTCTTCCTGCAGCCCCGAGGTGACCCGAAGCCAGGTGTCCATCTCCCATCGGCGCTTTCCGTTGCCGACCATCACGTTGTATTCTTCTCTCAGCTTCCGGACGACTTCGTCCGCGTCCTTACGCACGTTGATCAGCATGAAACTGGACTGGCTGGGCACGTACTCGATGCCCATCTCGTCGAACTGGCTGGCGAAGTACTCCTGCCCGTCCCACGTCACCTTCCGCGCCCGGTCCTGGTAGTCATGGTCATCGATCCCCGCCACCGCGGCGTTGGTGGAAAGCATGCTCGGCCTGCCACCCTTGTTCTGGTTCAGCTTCGCGATGACTTCGGGGCGCGCCAGACCGTAGCCGACGCCCAACCCCGCCATGCCCATGATCTTGGAGAACGTACGGGCTACGATCACGTTCGCGTGATCCAGGATCAGCGGCGCAGCGCCGACCCGGTCTTCTGGGTTCTTCGAAAACTCGATGTAGGCCTCGTCAACGAATACGATCACGTCCGACGGAACCTCCTGGACGAACTTCCTCACTGCATCCGGGGGGACGAGGACGCCCGTCGGGTTACCCGGGTTGGTAATGACCACCACCCTGGTGTTTTCGGATATGGCGGCCTTCATCGCATCGAGATCCTGCTGGAAGTCGCTGGTCAGCGGGACCCACTTCGCCGTGGCACCGTATGCTTCGGCCGTGCGGAACACGCCGGCGTAACCGGGCGAGGCTTCGACCACTTCGGCTCCGTCCCTGAGATAGGCGGACGCCACGGCGAACAGCACCTCCGACGAGCCGCAGCCCAGGGTGACCCAGGCGCCCGGCGGCGAGAAGGTATTGGGAGGCCACTCCACCACGGGCAGCCCGTGCCGCTCGGCGATCTTGGTATAGATGTCCCTGTTCCGGTTGTACCGATTGAAGGAATACACATTCTCCAGGACAGCTTCGACCGCGCGCGGCGACGGGCCGATCGGCATTTCGTTGCCGCTCAGTCGCACCAGGCCTTCGGGTACGCCCCACCCGCGCACGGGCCTTGCGTTGGGTCCGGAGATCATCTGCGCCACGGCCTCGTAGCTGCCCAGCGATACGGCGCCCGCGCCGACCATCACGCCTTTGAGAAAGCCTCGTCTTGAAAAACCGGATGGTGCCGTTTGCGTGGTTTCAGCCCTGTCTGCCATGATAGACTCCTCGATTGATTAAGTGTGCGGGTCATGCGGACCGCCGGGTGAAGTCTGGTCGTACGTTACGCCAAGGGACGGGGCGACCGCGGCATTCGCGCATTTCGACTTTTCGAATGGACAGTTGTTACAATCTAAAGCGCGGTGGTTCAAATTACAATTATAATGTGTGAGGAATATACAACTTCGAGGCTATCGACATTCAGAATCGTGTCGTTCACTCGGTCCACTCATTCTGCGTTGTTCGCCGGGCCGGTCCGGCCGACCTCCGCCCGCCCGGTCCGCTTCACGCCGCGCACAGGTAGTCTTCCACTTCGACCAGGCCGATATCCGTGAGCGCCTGCCGGATCAGTTTTCGGGCGCCTCTTGAGGACACGGCGACGATGAGCATGGGATGACGGTAGCGGGTCCAGGTCGCGGGCAGTTCATCGGGACCGATAACGGGGGCTTCGCGCAGATGCCTGCCGATCTTCCGGGGAGATATGTCCACGAATGCATCTGCCGGACGGCCCATGCGGACGATATGCCTGGTCAACCTGCGGCCGGTCTGTCCGGCGCCCCAGACGATCAGCCCGTCCCGGCCTTTCAGCGGTCCGTTGACCAGGAAGTGCGCCTTGACGCGGAGGAAGTTCTCCACCGAGTAACGGGAGTCGGTTCGCGTCAACCGGTCCGCGTGCTCCCGCCAGTACAGCAGCGTTTTCGGTACCTTGGCGAATCGCCGTCCCGCGGCGTGGTAGCGAAGCCACAGGTCGTAGTCCTCCGGCCAGCCGGCATCGCGGTATCCGCCGAGTCCCACGAGTTCGTCCCGACGCACCATGGCCGACGGATGGGCGATCGGACTTTCAATGAAGATCTCCCGGGCGATATCCTCGGGTTCGACCAGGCTGTTCAGCCAGGCTTCATATACCTTCATGCCCTCGCCCACCGTCCCGTCGGCGAAGATCTCCACGAGCGATCCGGCTACGCTGATATCGGGCCGGGAATCCAGCAGTTCCACCTGCCGCACAAGACGATCGGGTTGCATTCGGTCGTCGGCGTCCATGCGGGCCAACAGCGCTCCGCGGCACAACGACAGCCCGTGGTTCAGGGCCTTGACCAGTCCGACGCGGCCTGCGCAGACCGGCTTGATTCTCCTGTCCCCTCGCCCCCAGGCCTCCAGGATCATCCTGCTGTCGTCGTCCGACCCGTCGTCGACCGCGATGACCTCGAAATCGCCCAGCGTCTGCCCGGCGATGCTCTGCAGGGTCTCGGGAAGCGTGCCGGCGGCGTTGTATACCGGCATCAGGACGGATATGCGCGGCATGGACATGGGCAAAGTGTTGGTGGAAGTCTGGGGCGGTTTCAGGCGTACGTAGATCGACGACGCGGGCCGGGTCGGATGGGATCCGACAGGTTTGGCACGGAGAAGCACCGCACCTGACGGGATTTCACACGCGGTCCAGCGGCCCTAACCCTTGACCACGATATTGAGCAGCTTGTCCGGCACGAAGATGTTCCGCACCGATTCCTTGCCGTCCGTCCACTGGCGCACGCGCTCGCTGGCGAAGGCGGCCTGCTCGATTTCCTCGCGGGGCGTCCCGGGCGGCAGTTCCAGGCGGTCACGTACCCGGCCGTTGATCTGGATGACGTACTCGATCGTGGCGGATACGATCAACGACGGATCGTACTCCGGCCAGGGTACGTCGCAGATCATGCCCTCCCGGCCCAGGTGCGTCCAAAGTTCCTGGGAGATGAACGGCGCGAAGGGCGCGGCCAGTTGAAGCAGCGTGCAGGCCGCGTCGCGATGATGCGAAAACGCGTTCTGCAAACCGTTGAGCAGTTCCATCAGGCGCGCGATGGCGGTATTGTACTGAAATGTTTCGATGTCTTCGGTGACGTCGCGGATTTTGGCATGCAGCAGGGCGAGCATCTCGGGATCGTCGGCCAGCGCTTCACTGAACGTGGTTCCGGTTACGTAGCGCCAGAGCCGGTCGTAGAACCGTCGGACGCCGTTGATGCCCGCGTCTTGAAAGTCACCGCCCACCTGGTAGGGCCCCAGGAACATGAGATAAGTGCGGAAGGCGTCCGCTCCGAATTTGTCCAGGTATTCGTCGGGATTGACCACGTTCCCCTTGGACTTGCTCATTTTCGCGCCGGAGCGGATGATGGTGCCATGGGCCCGGAACTTCTTGAAGGGTTCGGAAAAGGAGATCAGGCCGATGTCGTGCAGCGCCATCGTGACGAACCGGGTGTACATGAGATGTAGCACCGCGTGCTCGTTGCCCCCCACGTACATGTCCACGGGCAGCCACCGTTCCGTCATCTCCGGGTCGAAGACCACGTCCTCGCGTTCCGAGCTCGGATACCGGAAGAAATACCACGCCGAATCGAGGAAGTTGTCGTTGACGTCGGTCTCCCGGGTGGCGGGACCGCCACACGCGGGACAGGTGGTGTTCAGGAAGGACGGGTCGCGCGCCAGCGGACTCCGTCCCGTCCCGTCCGGCCTGAAGTCCTCCACGTGGGGGAGGATTACGGGCAACTGGTCCTCGGGAACTGGCACCACGCCGCAGTCTCCGCAGTGAATCATCGGGATCGGCGGCCCCCAGTACCGCTGGCGGCTGATGCACCAGTCCCGCAGCCGGTAGTTGACCTGGCGCTTTCCGACGCCGCGCTTATCCAGCCAGTCCGTGACCGCGCTCACGCCGACGGTGCTGTGGGTCCCGTCGAAGGGCCCGCTGTTGATCATGGTTCCTTCGCCGGTATAGGCTTCCTCGAGGCCGGTTGCGCCGTCGTATCCGTTCGTCGTGTCTTCCGATTCGCTGATCACCTGGACGATGGGCAGGTTGAATGCCCTCGCGAACTCGAAGTCCCGCCCGTCATGGGCCGGAACCGCCATGATGGCGCCCGTGCCGTAAGTCATCAGCACGTAATCGGATATCCAGATCGGAATCCGGGCGTCGTTGACCGGATTGACGGCGTAGCCGCCCGTGAACACGCCGGTCTTCTCGCGGGTAACGTCCTCGCGCTCGATGGCTGTCTTCCGGCCGCTTTCCTTCACGTATTCACTAACGGCCGCGCGCTGATCTTCCGTGGTCACGATGTCGACAAAGGGGTGTTCCGGCGCGAGGACCATGTAGGTGGCGCCCCAGAGCGTATCCGGCCGCGTGGTGAACACACTGAGCTTCTCGTTCTGACTGGCCAGGTGGAAATCCACCTCGGCACCTTCGCTTCGGCCGATCCACCTGCGCTGCGCGGTCTTGGTCGTCTCGGACCAGTCGATCGTTTCCAGGTTCTCCAGTAGTTGCCTCGCGTAGGCCGTGATCCGGAAGAACCACTGGCGCATGTTCCGTTGTTCGACCAGGGCGTCGCATCGCTCGCACACTCCGCCCTCGGCCTGTTCCGCCGCCAGCACCGTGTTGCAGGAAGGGCACCAGGTGACCGGCGCTTCCTTCTGGTAGGCCAGTCCGGCCTTGAAGAGCTGGATGAAGATCCACTGCGTCCACCGGTAGTAATCCGGATCCGTGGATTGTACTTCGTGACGCCAGTCGAACATGGCGCCCAGGCGCTTGAACTGACGGGTGAAGTTGACGATATTGTCGGGGATCAGCCGTCCGGGATGGGTATTGATCTTGAGGGCGAAGTTCTCCGAATGGATGCCGAAGGCGTCGAAGCCCATGGGCTCGAACACGTCGTGTCCCTTTGCGCGCATGTACCTTCCGTGGATGTCCGCGCCCGTATAGGCGAACACGTTGCCCACGTGCATGCCCTCGGCGGAGGGATAGGGGAACATCATGAGGTTGTAGTAGGGCTTCCGCGCCGCCTCCAGGTCGACCTCGTACGTTCCTTCCGAATCCCAGCGCTCGATCCACCGCGCCTCGACCGCTCCGTGATCGTATCTGTCGCCGTTCATTGCTTCCTCGAATCCAGCTGCCCGAATCCCTTCGTCGGATTCCCCGCCGCCAAAGGATTTCCGCTATACTGACCGGTCATTTCGCGTCCGTAATTTACCTGTCTTGACTGCGGAAATCAAGCGACTACTTTATAAGGTGCCGATTACTGCGAGATGTCGATAGCCACGCGATACCGACTACCCGGATGGATATAGAGGGACCCGCCATGCCAACCCGAAACCCCCATCTGCTGCAAGACGATGCCATCCGCCGGTTTATCACCGACGGACATGTGCAGGTCAATGCCGGGCTGCCCGGGGAGTTTCACCGGGACCTGTACCGCAAGATCGAGACCGTGCTGGAGGAGGAAGGCAATCCAGGCAACAACATCCTGCCCCGGATACCCGAGATCCAGCGGGTCTTCGACCAGCCCGCCGTGCGGGGAGCGCTGACCAGCATGCTCGGACCCGGTTACCTCATGCATCCCCACAGGTACTGCCACCTGAACAAGCCGGGCAGTTCCGGACAGCAGTGGCACAAGGACGATTACATCTTCGACCATAACGTGAGACACGCGCGTTGCCGGTGGGTGATGGCCTTCTATTATCCCCAGGACGTGAGCGCGGACATGGGACCGACGGGCATTCTGCCCGGCATGCAGCACCACAACAGGATCTCCGATTGCGACGCATCCAAAACCACGGAGTCCGCGCTGGGACTGTGCGGTCCCGCCGGTACGGTCTCTATCGTCAACTTCGACTCCTGGCACCGGGCCACGCAAAACGTCAGCGAAAAGAACCGATACATGCTCAAGTTCCAGTTCACCCGTTCACGCGAACCGGCCGGACCCGCCTGGGGAGGCGGAAACGGTGGTTGGGCGTCGCGAAACGGTGATACACAGACCGCCGTTTCGGAGGTAGTCTGGAGCTGGCTGACCGGTGCGGACCGCGTTGGATCTGATACCAATGGCGCGTCCCTCGGCCAATGTCTGTCCGACCTGGACGACCCGGACGAAGGCGTACGGTTGCAGGCCGCGTACAGCTTTGGAAGGTTAGGTGGAGCATCCGTGGAGCCCCTTGTGGAACGGCTTCGTGCGACCCGGGAAGAGAACGCCCTGGCGAGCGTGCCCAAGAACCCCGCGAATCCCGCGGGCGGCAATCCGTCGGAACTGCCTGCCGCGTACGCCCTGTCGGCCGTCGGAAGTCCAGCTGTAAAGCGCCTTGCTGCACTGCTCGAGGACGATGCCTGGTGGGTACGGGCCGCAGCCGCGGACGTTCTGGGCGACATCGGCCTGCATGCGTCATCCGCCCGCCCGGCGCTGTTGCGTGCCCTCGGCGACGAGGACGCGTGGGTACGGCGTAACGCGTCCGAAGCCCTGGCGGTTCAGGGCGGTTTCAGCAACGACGACGCCCCTGCGCTTCGAGGCGCGCTCGGCGATGAAGACGAACGGGTGCGGCGCAATATCGCTTTCGCCCTGGCCAGGCACCCGATTCAGGATGCGGAGCTGGTCGACGACCTGGCGGCGCGCTCGGTGGAGGACGACGGACGCTACGTCCGCTACTATGCCCTGGCGGCCGCGGCGAGGATGGCGGGGAAGACGGACCACGAGTCCCTGTGGGAAGCCATGCTCGCTACGCGCTGGTGCCCGCTGACGACCCGCAAGAGCGCGTTCTGACTCCGCGTTAATCATGTCGTGCCGCGGAGTGCAAGCACCTGTCACGCCATGAATCCCCGCGGTTCGTCTTCCGTTTGTTACTGGTCCGCATCTGCATTGATCCGGCCAAACAGCAGGTAAAGAGGGTAGCTCAGGACGACCACGGCCAGGGCCGTCAGGCTGACACCCGTGCCGCCAATGATGTTGCCGGCCAGGAAGGCCAGGGCGCCGGCAAGCGTGAGGGCCGTGGTCCATGGATAACCCCAGGCCCGGTAAGGCCGCGGGATATCCGGTTCCTTTCGTCTCAGGATGAAAACGGATAGGAACAGGATGGCGTAGTTGACCACGGTGAAGAACGCCAGGGCCTCTACCAGGCGTACGAAGCTCCCGCTGAACAGCAGGAAGACGATTGTGGCCGCGAGGCTGGCGAAGAGCGCCACGGTGGGCGTGCCGCCCCGGTTTACCCGCCGGCACTGCTTGAAGAAAAGACCGTCTGTGCTCATGGCGTAAACCACCCGGGCGGCGAACATGAAGCCCAGGTTGATCCCGATGATCAGGAAACCGGTCAAACTCGCGGTGATAAGCGTTTCCGCAAGCGGTCCGAACACGGTCTCCACGGCCCGGCCCACGGCCAGTTCGGCGCCCGCGATCTCCGAAATGGGCAGCATGCGCAACAGGGCGATGTTGATGAGCATGTAGACCGCGATCACAATTCCCACGCCCATGAACATCGACCGGGGAATCGTCCGTCCCGGATTTGCCATTTCCTCAGAGAAATAAGCGGTAAACACCCAGCCGTCATAGGCGTAAAGCACGCCACGCAGGGCCACGATGAAGGCCATGACCACGGCCCATCCCGCCGGCATGGACGGCAGCGACGCCGGTTCGGTTTCCGACGCTCCGCCGCCCGCCAGTGCGAAACACGCGATGATGAGCACGGCGAATATGGCCGCCTTGATCATGCTCGCGACGTTGTGGAGGCCGGTTCCCCATTTCACTCCCCGCCATTGGATCATCGCGAAGGTGACAGCGATGGCCAGGCACAGCGGAAGGCTATGCTTCGGAATCGAGGGCGTCAGGAGATGGAGGTATTCGTTGATGACGACGATGGTCATGGCCGTTGCGCCGCACCAGTTCAGCCAGTCGGTCCACCCGCTGACGAAACCGACGAAGGGCCCGAGGGTCCGGTGCGCGTAGACGTAGTAGGCGCCGGCCCGCGGCAATGCGGTGGCCATCTCCGCCGCGGACGCCGTGCTGAACAGCACGAACACACCGGCCGCGATCCAGGTGGACATATACCACCAGGGATCGGGCAACTGGGCCGCCACCTCGCCCGGCGCGCGCAGGATGCCGAGGCTGACGATGCCGCCGAAAGTGATGGCCAGGCCGGTGATCAGGCCGAGTACCCGCAGGAGACCGCCTCGGGAAGACGCGGAAGACATGGTTAGATCCTTAATCGGGAGGAAAGATCAGCGGATATTCGACCGGGCCTGGCGAGTTTCGTGGAAGCCGGCCGCCTCGTGAATATGGTTCTCCATGCCGCATGAAACAAGAGATTACCCCCCTGAGCGTTTGCCCGCCAACGTTCAGGGGATTATATTGTCCGCGCGAAGTGAACTTGTATTGGTATGCATTTCGGTATGGAAATGCATTAGTTCCCGCCGGGATTTTCTGAGTGAAACCGGGAAACAGGACAATGACTACATGGATCTATCGCTTAAATACGGACTCAATCCCCATCAACATCCCGCCAGGGTGACCCTGCCGCCTGAATCACCGCTGCGCGTGCTCAATGGAACGCCGGGCTACGTCAACATCATCGATGCCATGGGCGCGTGGCAGTTGGCCCGGGAATTGAACCAGGCCACGGGGTTGGCCGGCGCAGCGTCTTTCAAGCACGCGAGTCCCGCCGGGGCGGCGGTCGCCTCGGACCTTGACGAGACTTACCTCGCGTCGCAGTTTCTGGCCGGGAAGGAGTACTCACCCGGTGCCACCGCCTACATTCGTGCCCGCGGCGGCGATCGCATGTGTTCCTTCGGGGACGCGGCGGCCGTGAGCGAGGTAGTGGACCGGTCCCTGGCCAACGTACTCAGGCGGGAAGTGTCCGACCTGATCATCGCGCCGGGATACGATCCTGACGCACTGGAGATCCTCTGTGCGAAGAAGGGCGGCGGATACCTCGTCCTGGAGATCGACCCGGACTTCGAACCGCCCGGAGTAGAGCAGAGAACGTTGTTCGGTCTCGAGTTGGAACAGCCCCGTAACGACGCGGCCATCACGCGGCAGACCTTTTCCAACATCGTCACGGGTAACCGGAATATACCGGATGCCGAGCTCGACACCCTCGTCGTGGCGACGATCGCCCTCAAGTACACCCAGTCCAATTCCGTCTGCGTGGCCTCCGACGGCCAGGTGATCGGCATGGGCGCGGGCCAGCAGTCCCGCATCCACTGCACCCGGCTCGCCTGCGACAAGGCCGACAAGTGGTTCCTTCAGCAGCATCCCCGGACGCTGGACCTCCCCTTCCGTGAAGGACTCAAACGTACCGAGAAGACGAACCTCGTCGACCAGTACCTCCTGTGGGACCAGCTTTCCGACACAGAAGAGGTCCACATGCTGGACCACCTTGAAGAGCTTCCCGTGCCGATCTCGCCGGCAGAGCGCAGGGAATACCTCTCCCGGTTCGGCGGGATCTGCCTCTCTTCGGACGCCTACATCCCCTTCCGCGACAATATCGACCGGGCCGCCCGAAGCAACGTGCGGTACGTAGCTCAGACGGGCGGTTCAACGGCGGACCAGGGCGTGACGGAAGCGGCCGACGACTACGGCATGGCGATGGCCCATACAGGGCTGCGGCTGTTTTTGCACTAGCACGGACGCCGATCGTTCCCGCTACGCGGTTTCCGCGATCACCGCTTTCATCCGTTCCGGATAGTTTGTCAGGATCCCGTCCACGCCCATCCCGGTATATGTCCGCATGTCTTCGGGGGTATCCGCGTAGAATACATGCACACCCAGTCCTGATTCGTGCGCCTTCTGAACAAATCCCGGCGTGGTCATGTCCCGTCCAGGCTGCGTCGTCCGAAGCCCCATCTCCGTTGATGACCGAATGTAATCCTCGGAGGAGCGGTTGTTCGGAAAGATCCGGCAAGCTATTCGCGGGTCGACCTCGGCAATTATCCCCACGCTCTCATCATTGCAGGCCAGAATGGAATCGTCCATCATTCGGAACGCACGCAGCGCCTTCGCTACCTTACGTTCATATTCGCCATCCGGGTTCCCACCCTCTTTAAGGTGTACATTGAGCCTCACTTTACCCTGAACGAGATCCAGCGCTTCCTCCCAGGTCGGCACGCGTTCGCCCCGAAACCGTTCGCCAAACGCCCATCCGGCGTCGAGTGTCCTGATCTCGGCAAGCGTGAGCTCGCCAATCGCGCCCGTACCGTCGGTTGTTCGATCTACTGTGGCATCGTGCATGACGACGAGATGTCCGTCCCTTGTAGAACGGAGATCGAGTTCAATCTCATCCACGCCGATTTCCAGCGCCATCTGAAACGCGCGTAACGTGTTCTCGGGGTAGTTTCCCGACGCGCCACGATGAGCGATGTTGGCAACCACGTGTTATTCCTTAGCCTATTGACGCAGGTGTTGTTAATTAGTAATGATCAGGGAGCCCGATAATTTAGTGATCAAATCAGTTGTTTCGCAACGCTTTCGTAACGCTAAGGAGTAGAAGACAGGATGAGCGGCAAAAGACCCAATGTCGTCCTGGTCATCACGGACGACCAGGGCTACGGCGACCTGGGATGCACGGGCCATCCGTGGTTGAAGACACCCGGGATAGACGCCTTTCACGCCGATGCGGTCCGGCTTACCGACTTCCACGTGTCCCCCCTGTGCACGCCGACGCGTGGCGCCCTGATGACGGGCCGGCGTCCCGTGCGCAACGGCGCCTGGGCGACCTGCTGGGGCCGTTCCATCCTGCGGAAGTCGGAGACGACCATGGCGGACGTCTTCGCCGCCGCGGGCTATCGCACCGCCATGTTCGGCAAGTGGCACCTGGGCGACAACTACCCCTGCCGCCCCCAGGACCGAGGTTTCCAGCACGTGGTCGCCCACAAGGGCGGCGGGGTGGGGCAGACTCCCGATTTCTGGGGGAACAACTACTTCGACGACACCTATTTCCACAACGGAGCGCCTGCGGAGCACGCAGGATATTGCACCGACGTGTGGTTCGACGAGGCGATCCGGTTCATCGAGGGGTGTGCGGCCGGGCGATCCACGGGACCGTCGTCAGACGCGCCACCGACGAATGCGGCCGAAAATGCGGCCGAATCAGACGCGCCCTTCTTCGTCTATCTCGCCACCAACGCCCCGCACAGCCCCTATCTCGTGTCCGAGAAGTACGCCCAGTCGTACCGCGGCAACCCTGACGTGCCGGAACCCGAATTCTGTGGAATGATCGCGAACATCGACGAGAACTTCGGGCGCCTTCGCCGCAGGCTTGCCGAACTGGGCCTGGAAGAAAACACCATCCTGGTTTTCATGACCGACAATGGGAGTTCCGGTGGCAGCGAACTCGATGAGAACCAACACGTGGCGCGGGGATTCAACGCGGGGATGCGAGGAAAGAAGGGCTCCTACTACGACGGTGGTCATCGCGTGCCCTTCTTCCTCAGGTGGCCGGGAGGTGGTCTCGGAGGAGGGCGGGACGTCGACGAAATGAGTCTTCATATCGACATGCTGCCGACTTTCATCGACCTTTGCGGTCTCGATGCGCCGGCCGTGGACTTCGAGGGCCAGAGCATAGCACCGCTGCTGCATGGCGACCGGACCAGCCTGTCCGGTGACCGGGTCCACTTCCTTCAGTACCGGCAGGACACCGTGCCGCCTGAGAAATGGACCAATGCCGTGATGACACGCCGCTGGCGGCTGGTGCGGGGTAAGGAACTGTACGACATCAAGGCTGACCCAGGACAGCACAAGGACATGGCCGCCGACTATCCGAGCGTAGTGGAACGGCTGCGGCGTGCCCACGACGCCTGGTGGGACGAGATCTCGCCCGGGCTCGAAACATATTGTCCCATCACACTGGGTAATCCGGCCGAGAATCCCGTGCGCCTCTGTGCCATGGACGTGTTGGGCGACGTGGCCTGGCACCAGACCCACATCACACAGGCCAAGGAAAGTACCGGCACCTGGGCCGTCGAGATCGAGCGGTCCGGCCGCTACCGGTTCTCCCTGCGCCGCTGGCCCGCCGAGCGCGATCTGGCCATTGACGGAACAATCCCGCCCGAGGAGGCAAGAACCCTCATCTACGCCCCGGAGGATGATCGCACCGTGGCAATCCGGCCGGTCGAAGCGCGCCTGTCGCTTTTCGACGAGGAAAGGAGCGGATCTATCGAGTCCGGCGACAAGACCGCCGAGTTCACCCACGAGATCGCAAGAACGGGAACGACAATCCTGCATGCTTCCTTCATTGACGAGGAAGGCAATATCCAGGGGGCGTATTACGTGGATGTTGAGCGATTGGAAGAGGCGGAATGAAGGTCAGGCCGGCACAGTCCTGCTGATTCCCAAGGCTTCCGCGAAACGTTCGACCGACGTCTGCAAACCATCGATCAGCCCCTCGTCGAAGCCGGTCAACCTGGCGTCCGTTGAGCGGCAGCGCGTCGTGATGGGCAGTCCGATACGCTGCAGGTACCGTTTGCAGGTTACGAGGTACTTGTTGTTGACGACCGGCGCCAGGGACGTCATCATCCGCTGCACCTCCTCCGCCGTTTCCGGCTGTTCGTCATACTCGGCACACAGCCAGGAAAACAGCTCCGGAAACACATTGCCGGCAACGGGAGAAATCCCGGTGGCCCCGTAACGAAGCCCCTCGAGACCCGTCTCGAAATGCGCGTTGTAGACGCCCAGCGGCGTGTTGCGCACGGCGTCGATCTTCAGCCGGAGCAGATCGATGTCACAGACGGTGTCCTTGTGATAAAGGAACCTGCCGGTAGCGCCGAGATGCCCGAACAGTTCGGGCGACAGTTTCCGGTGATATGGCGTAGGGCATTCGTAGAGGCCCAGGGGAATGGGATCCGTCAATTCGAGCAGTCGCTCCATGTTCCGCTGCAATATCTCTTCATCCTCGTTTCCATCGGCCAGCAGGCAGACGATGACGACCACCGCGTCCACGCCCGAATCGGCCATATGCTTGACAAACCTGGCCTGATCCTCTATGGGACCGCCGAAGGTGCCGGTGGCGACTACGGGCACGCTGCCGCTGGTCCGGCTTACGACGCGTTGCGCTACGGCCAGGCGCTCCACGTCGTCCAGGTGAAACATCTCACTGGAACCGCAGCAGGTGAAGAGTCCCGCTGATCCCCTCTCTATGTACCAGTCGGTCAGGGCGTCCACGCCGTGCCAGTCGATGGTTCCGTCCTCGTGAAAGGCGTTGAGCATCACCGGCCAGAGGCCGTGGGGCAGTGGTTGGGTTGGCATGGTGTCGCTTTCTGTGGCTTTCGACCTGTCCAGACAACCTGCGTTATGCATTCGGTTCACGGATCATATCGTTACGCCGTCTTCGATGTCAAGGATAACCGGGTCGAATCGGGCGATGGGCGTGAGAAACGGAAACGGCGATCTGTAATGCGATATGCATAAGGAAGTTGCCTGGAAAGAGCGCGCTCGTCGCGTACCTGCTTATTTAAGATCCCGGGACTCGCGAATGGGCCTGGATGGCTCAGCCTGTAGTCCTTTACACTCTCCGGTCTCGAAGGTATATTTTCGTGTAGCGATCCTGTAGCCGCGCACGGATTTCCATCCCCTTCCACTGATGCAAAAGCCGGTATATTCCGGTTCAATCCCGAAAGAAAACCATGTCCGTTCTCGGCCTCGCCTGTACCCGCTGCAATGCCCAGTATCCCCTGGAACCCATGTTCTTCGGCTGTCCCGCCTGCGTGGACGAGGAAGGCGGCGGCGCGGCCGCGTTGACGGTGGCATACGACTACAAGGCCATCGCGTCCGATCTGAACGTGGAGGATTGGGATCGCGCGGGTCACGGTATCTGGCGATTCGATGCCCTCCTGCCGCTGCGGGATCCGGCGGCGCAGATCTCCCTGGGCGAGGGGAACACGGCGCTCGTCAGGCCCCGTGCAGTGTGCAAAGCTGCCGGTTTATCGAACCTGTACATCAAGAACGAGACGACTAACCCCACCTGGGCCTTCAAGGACCGGTTCCACACTTCCTCCGTCTCCACGGCGAGATCCCTGGGCTACACCCGGGTCACGGCCAGTACCACGGGCAATCACGGCGCCTCGGCCGCGGCCTATTGCGCCGCCGCGGGGATGGACTCCTGCATCATTCTCTGCCATCCCGAATCTTCGATGCTGCAGCGGGACATGATCGCCCTGTACGGCGGCCACGCCTTCGTACTGGAAGACCGCTTTCAGTACCTGGACACGTTGATTCGGGACCATGGCTATTATCCTTCGACGACCATGACGCCCATGCCCACGGGCACGCCCTTCGGGGTCGAGGGATACAAGACCATCGCCTTCGAAATCTACGTGCAACTTGGCGGCCGCGTCCCTGATCGGATGTTCTGTCCCATCGCCGCGGGAGATGCGCTGTACGGTCCGTGGAAGGGATTCAACGAGATGCGGGTGCTGGATCTCGTCGACCGGAATCCCGTCATGCACGGCGTGCAGCCGGCGGGATGCAACCCCTATGTACAGTCGTTCCGGCAGGGACGCAGCGACGTGGTAGTCCATCCCGATCCGAGTTCCATCGCCCTTTCCATCCGGGACGACACCGGCGGACCCGCGGCACTGCGGGCCATCTACGACTCCGGCGGTGACGCGGCCGACGTCACCGAAGACGAGATCATCGAGGCGGTTCGGCTGCTTGCGCGGAGCGGCTACCTGGTGGAACCTTCCTCGGCGGCATCTGTTGCCGGGGCGATCAAGGCGGCCCGGACGGGTCGGCTTGCCTCTGATGAAACGGTCGTGTGCCTGGTCACCGGATCGGGCGCCAAGTGGCCGGAAGTCATGGCTGAACTGGCCGATCGCGACGCGCCCGTCGAACCCTCCTGGGAAGAGATAAGGGCGCGGACCGGCCTCGACGATATAAGTCAATAATACGTATCTCGAATGAGCACGCCTCTGTATATGCTCGCCGACGATCTCGCCGGCGCTCACGACGCGGCCATTCCCTTCGCGAAGCGAGGTTTTGCGGTGGCCGCGCTGTCTGATCCGGACCGGATGGATCGGTTCGATTCGGCAGATCTGGTCGTGCTGAACACGAACACCCGTTCCTGTGGCGAGGCGGAAGCCGCCGATCGCCTGGGGGCGGCCTGCGAGGCGATTCAGGCCCGATCCGGATGGGTGATCTACAAGAAGATCGACTCGACACTCAGGGGGCACGTAGGCTTCGAAATCGACCTCGTCAGCGACATGATGGCCTTCGATTTGGTCGTATGCGCTCCGGCCTTCCCTGAAATGGGAAGGACGACGGTGGGCGGCTATCACCTGCTTCGCGGCGTTCCGGTCCGGGGCCTGGACATGGCGGGTCCAGACATCCCGCCGCAACATGCCTTCATCCCGGATCTTCTGGACAATGGCTCCGGCAGGGAGAGGGCCTACATCGATTTGAAAACTGTCCAAGGCGGTTCGGCAGCCATCAGCCGGGTCCTCAACAGGACCCGAGCTGCACCGGGTACCACGATCGTAGTGGATATGGCCGATCCGATGGGGTGGAGTGGATTGCTGGACGCGATCCTCGAGGATTTTGAAGCGCCCGCGGAAAGTCGGCCTCCAGTGTCTGAGGCGGCGTCGACGCTGCTCTGCGGCTCAGGTGGAATGGCCGGCGCCCTTGCGGAAAGATTGGCGCTCACGAGGAAGCCGCGGGCCTCGTCGTCCCGGATGCCGCATGCCTCATCGTCCCGGAAGCCGCGAGCTGCCGCGCCATCGTCGCCACAGAAGGACGGCCCCGTCCTTGTCTTCGCCTGCAGCCTGCACGACACGACAGTCCGCCAGGTCGAGGAAGTCAAAGGTCAAAAGTCGGCCGCCATCTGCCCCTTCGATCCCCTATTGATCGTGGATGAGCGAAAGCGCATGGGCGAGATGGATCGGCTGACAACGAGCGTCGCGGAGGTCATGGCGGATGGCCGGAATGCGGTCGTGACTCCGAAACGGCCCGACCGGCCGCAACTTCAGGCGTGGTTCGAACGGCTGTCGGAGGCGGCCGGCGGCTGCGATCCCGCGTCGGTGGTCATCGAAAATCTGGGCAAAGTCGCCCGCCGCCTGTTCTCGGCAGTGGATCCGGGCGGCATCGTACTCACGGGAGGGGAGACCGCCGGAAGCGTCTTTCACGAACTCGATAGCGACGGCGCCTGGATCTTCGACGGGATCGAACCGGGCGTGGCCCTTGCCGTTGTCGCTGGCGGTCCTCAGGATGGCATGGGTGTGGTCATCAAGCCCGGATCCTTCGGCGGCGAACACACCCTGGCAAAGGCCATGGAACGCCTCTCCCCGCGCAACGGTGACGCCCCGGCAGGTGGCACCCCGTGTGCCGGTGGCACAGAGGCCGGTGACACCCCGGTTGGCACCACCAGACCCGATAGCGATCGGGCACCGGACGACCGTAAAGGAAGCGGTGGGGATGAGCGCCCGGTCATCGGCATTACGCTAGGCGATCCGAATGGCGTGGGTCCGGAGATCATCGTCAAGATCCTGTCACAGGCCTGGGTCTACGAACTTTGTCGCCCGCTGGTCATCGGAAATGACCACGTAGTCCGCCAGGCCCTTTCGCTGGCCGGTGGCGATTCCCGGGGCAAGCGTGAAGGCGGAACGACGGCCCCGAAACTGGATATCCGGGTGGCCGACCATCCCGCGGCCGGCCTCTACCGCCACGGCACGGTGGACGTCCTGAATGCCGCGCACGTGGAAATCGGCGGGCTGAAGCCAGGGCAGGAGCAGGCCGAGGCCGGAAGGCTTGCCGTGGAATCCGTGAAGCGGGCAGCCCGCCTGGCGATCGCAGGCGACATCGCCGCCCTGGTCACAGCGCCGATGAACAAGGCGGCCATGGGCCTTGCGGGGTACGCCTACGCCGGCCACACCGAATTGCTGGCCGAGATTACGGGAACGAAGCGTTTCCGGCTCGCGCTGGCCTTCGACGGGATCCTGGTTTCCCACGCGACGACCCACGTATCCCTGCGAGACGCCATCGACCGTCTGTCCGAAGAAGAGGTCCTCGTCACCTTGGACCTGGTCGGCCAGGCTCTGGTCGGCATGGGCGTGGCGGCGCCCCGTATCGCCGTGTGCGGTCTGAACCCCCATGCCGGTGAAGGCGGACTCTTCGGGGACGAGGAAATCCGGATCATCGCCCCCGCTCTCGAAAAAGCGCGCGAGAAATCCAGTGCCCGGAGTTGGCAGATAGTCGGTCCCCTGCCGCCGGACACCGTGTTCATGCGGGCCCGGAAGGGCGAGTTCGACGGGATTATCGGCATGTATCACGACCAGGGACATATCCCGGTCAAGGCCATCGCCTTCGACCGCACCGTGAACGTGACCCTGGGCCTGCCGATCATCCGAACCTCGGTGGATCACGGCACGGCCTTCGATATCGCGGGCAGGGGCATTGCCGACGCCGGCAACCTGGGCGAGGCGCTTCGGATGGCCGTGCAACTGGTTGGCGACCGGTGGTCCGTCGGATCCAACCCGGGGAAAGACGCGACATGAAGAAGGCGAAACGGCGGTCAACATCGGGTATGTGTGCGATTTTGGGCATCATCGCGCTGGGATGGGCATGCGTGCTGCTCGCCGGCACCGGCCCGGCGGTTTCGCAAAACACCCCCGCTGTCTTCAATTCCATCGGCAAGCCGCTGCCGCCGGACGCGGCGCCCCTGGCATTCCAGGCCTACCGTTTCATGCGCGACGAGCCCAGAAGCCTGGACGTCAGCGTCAACCTTTACGTGGGCCAGTGGAACGAGTTCCTCTTCGAGACCCTGGTCGCCAAGGACGAGAACGGCGACCTCATCCCTGCGGCGGCCGATCGGTGGGAGGTCTCTCCCGACGGTAAGACCTGGACCTTCTATCTGCGCGAAACGGGGCGGTGGAGCGACGGCAGGCCCGTCACGGCCCACGACTTCGTCTATACGTTCCGCAGGTCCCTCTCCTACGAGACGGCCAATCCATACGCCGCGTTCTACAGCGACATCGTGGGCGCGAAGTCCTACAGCCAGACCCCTGCCGCCGATCCGGAAACGCTGGGCGTCAGGGCCATAGACGACCATACGCTGACCTTCGAAACCACCCACCCGGCGCCGTACCTGGGACTCATTCTCTCCGTCCCAACGTCCATGCCGGTGCCCCGGTGGCAGGTGGAAAAGCACGGACCCCGGTGGACCGAGGAAGGGAACTGCGTGACCAATTCGAGTTACAGGCTGACGGAATGGAAGCACGGAAGCCACATGGACTTCGAGCTCAATCCCTATTACGATGGCCCCATCAAGGGCTACGTGGAAAAGATACACCGCGTTTTCCGCCATCCGTCGACCGCCAACCTGCTGCCTTACGAAAACGACGAAGTCGGCTTTGCCGAAGTACAGGCCAACGAGCTGATTCGCGTGCGGCGCGATCCGGAACTGAGTTCGGAACTCAGTTCCAACCCGACCGACGGTACCTGGTACATCTTCTTCGACACCCGCAAGCCCCCCTTCAACGACGCCAGGGTCCGGCGCGCCATCGCACGAGCCATCGACCGGGAGACGATATGCCGCGTCGTGCTGCACGGCGCGGCCGTACCTGCGTATTCCATGCTGCCGGTTACCTTCGACGCTCATGGCGACTACAAAGCCTACCAGGATTTCGATCCCGAAAAGGCGCGGAAGTTGCTGGCAGAGGCCGGTTATCCCGGAGGCCGAGGGTTTCCGACGATGGAGATGTGGCTCAGGCAGCCCAGGCCGGACATCCGGATGGTAGCGGAGGTGATCCAGGGGATGCTCAGGGAACATCTGGGCATCGGCATCACCTTCCGCAGCGCCGACTACCCGGTATTCACCAATTACATGTTCAACTGGAACATCGACCTGGGCCTGGTGCCTTTCTTCGCGGATTACCGGGACCCGAAGAACATGCTGGACATGATCTGGCGTCCCGGCAGCCGGGGACGAAGCCGCCACGATTTCGAAAACGCCGAATTCGAAGCTTTGCTGGACGCGGCGGACCAGGAAATAGATCCCGATGAACGTACGGAGATAGTTCGCCGGGCCGAACGCATCCTGGTCGAGGAGGCGGGTGCGGCCTTCGTCTTCCACCCCATGACCAACAACCTGTTCAAACCGTGGCTCAGAGGGCTCAAAACCAACCGGTTCGGCGGCAAGACCGTGATCTTCACGGATCTCTATATCGGTGAGGATTATCCCGAGGCGAGGTAAAACTTCGCGGTGAGGCGGAACACCTTGCGCGGCGTGTCCGCGCGGAGACACCCGCTACCGCTTTTACTTCTTCTTATGCCTGTCGGCCCGCAAGCGTTTCTTGCGCTTATGGGTAGCGATCTTGGAACGCTTGCGCTTCTTACCACTGGGCATGTCGGTCTCCTTCTTGATTGGTCTCGTTTCTCTTGATCAGTCTTGTTTCTGCACGCGATCCTTGAGGTGATCGGACGGTTTGAAAACGGGCACGACGCACGGGGGTATCCTGATGCCCGTCCCCGTCTTGGGATTGCGGGCGACGCGCGCCTTTCTTTCCTTCACTTTGAATATGCCGAATCCGCGCAGTTCGATCTTTTCGCCCCTGCCCAGGGCGGATGAGATCGAATCCAGCAACGCGTTCAGCACTTCCGCGGTATCCACCTTGGTCATCCCGGTGGACTGTGCGATACGAGCCACGATATCGGCCTTAGTCATACCATTCTCCTTGATCGTAGATGTTGCCGTTTCAGCGATACCGGTATTCGACAATGCCCGGCGAATACAGATCGGTCATCGTCTCCATGTTCTCCATCAGCATCTCGAAAAACGTCTTGGGCGGCTGCCGGACCACGCTGGGCTTTTCCGGCAGCCCGGCCATCTTGCCGGCCAGGGCAATCGCGTCCTGGTAGGTGCCCAGGCGGTCCACGAGTCCCAGGGGCAGGGCCTGGTTTCCGGTGTATATCCGCCCGTCCGCCACTTCAACCACTTCCTCGCGGGAAAGCGGACGATAGCTGGCTACTGCTCCGACAAACTGGTCGTATACATCGTCGACCACGGATTGTACGATTCCTAATTCCTCGTCGGTCATGCCGCGGCTCATCGAACCTATGTCCTTGTGCCGGCCGCTTTTGACGACCTGCCAGTCGATACCGATCTTTTCGAACAGATCTTCGGCGCTCGGCGCGACGGTGATCACGCCGATGCTTCCGGTTATGGTCCCGGGATTGGCCACGATGGAATCGGCCGCGCAGGCGATGTAGTATCCGCCCGACGCTGCCACGCTGCCCATGGATGCGACGATGATCTTGTCCGCTTCCCGGGTCTTGCGCAGTTCATCGAAGATTTCCTGCGTGGGGGCTACGGCGCCGCCGGGGCTCTCGATGCGGAGCACGATGGCCCGCACGGATTCGTCTTCGCGGTACTTGATAAGCTGTTTGACCGTGTCCTCGGCCCGGGTGATCGGTCCCCTGACCTCGACGAGGGCGATGCGCCCGCCGCCCGCGCCGGAAAAAGAACTGTCGCTGCTCAGCATGGGACCGGCGATGAGCAGCGCCATGACCACCACGATCACCAGCACTCCGCCGCCGAGCAAGCCGCCGATTATCCAGTCCGATTTGCGCGCCATGACACACACTCCGCCAGCCGGTTTCAACAACAAAATCCGGTCCGTCGAGGGCCTTTACCAGGTGTAATAACCCGCGACCAAAATATCACGTTAGTATAAGTATGTCAATGACTTTTTGGAATTCGGAGGCCGAAGGAACGGCCTCGCGGACGATTGTTTATGGGTTCGGATGGCGGGGTGTTTCTGTGGGTGGCAGATGGAGGGTTTTCACCGGTGGTCAGACGATGCCCGCGCGATGGTCGTCACGTCATGAAGCAATTGGCTGATCACGCGGTAACGGCTCGTCATAACGGCGGGTAATAGTAGCGCTGCGGTCGCGTCATGACGCCGCGTCATTCACCGGGAATCGGGCAGGTCATTCACCGGGAATCGGGCAGGTCGATCCGGAGCCGGTCGCCCGGGTGAATGGCTCCGCGCCGGTTGAGGCCGTTGGCCCTTCGAAGCGCGCTCACGGTGACGTTATGGGCCCGGGCGATATCCCAGAGGGTGTCTCCCGGTCTGACGGTGTAGGTGATGGTGTTCGATGCAGTTGCGCCGCCCTCGCCTCGGGTCGTACCGTCCCGTGCGGTGGATTCGCGGTCTGAGGCCGAAGCGCCGCCGGTCGAAGCGCCCTGTGACGCGCGGGGGAGATAGATCGTCAGCGTGCGGCCGGCGATGATATCGCCGGGATTGCTAAGCTTGTTCCAGTCCTGCAGGTTCGCCATTGATACGCCGTACCGCCTGCTGATGCTGGCAAGCGTGTCTCCCCGCCGGATACGATACGAAATGGCCCTGTGGGTCGAAGGATCCGGGGGCGGAACGACCCTGGGCTGCCGGTAGCGTATGGACCGGTTCGCCACCCGGTTCGAGGCGCCGTACAACGGGATGGTGAGGACCTGTCCGATCCTCAGGCGGTTCGGCCGGCGTATGTTGTTCTCGACGATGATATCCGCCGTCCGTACCCCGAAGCGGCGGGCGATGCGCCCCAGTGTATCGCCGCGTCTGACCCGGTAAAACGTCAGGTCGGACGGGTCGGGGCCCGGCGGCTCGACGCCGGCCCAGGCCGCGTAGGACCGGGTCGTACCCAGCGGCACCCTGAGACTATACCCCGACTCGGCCTTCCAGCGGCGCAGCTCCGGATTGAGCCGGCGCAGTTGCTCGGCCGGGATCTTCATGCCCTCGGCCACTTCCTCCAGGGCCATGGGTCTCGGAACCGGCACAGACTCGTGGATCAGCGGGAGGCCCCCCAGGGGTTCGAATCCGTAATCCTCCGGTGATTTGGAAATGATGGCCGACGCCATGACGAAGGACACGAAGGGAATCGTCTGTCCGGGTAGACTCATGTTCCACAGACTCAACCCTTCGGCCTTGCGCAGGGGCGTCGAACCGGCATGATGCGCCGCGAGCACGAGATCCCAGCTGCCCAGTTCCAGGTAAAGATCTTTGAACCGCGCCGCCGCCGCCCGCGTCGACTTCTCCGGATCGTAACGCTCGTCGATCTCGTTGTTCCGGATCAGACCGTACCGTTCCGCGTCCTCCCAAGTAAACTGCCACAGGCCGGCGCGTCCTTCCGGCGAGCGCGCACGGGGATCGAAACCGCTTCCGACCATGGCGATGTAAATCAGGTCGCCGGGCAATCCCGACCTGGAGAGGATCGACTCGATCATGGCCCGGTATCTGTTCGTCCGGCCCAACCAGAGAGCGAACGCATTGAACGCGTCGTTTCGCAGGATGTAAATCGCCTTTTTGACCCGTTCGTTGTAACTGATGGGCACGTCGAATCGACCGAAATCGGGCCAGGGCGGTTCCGGCGCGGCAGCGCGGTCCGATCCTTCCAGGAAAGGTGCGAGAAGAGCAAACCCGGCAGCGTCGTTCCGCTCTTCGACGTACGGATCGGTCGATGCGCCCGGATCTGTCGTTGACGGATCGGCCGTTGAATCTGCATTCGCCGTGGATGCTTCGGTTTTTAACGCAGATTCGGGAACACGATTCGCAGACGTAATCGAATCAACCGCATTCGCGGATGAAAAATAAAAAACCGGCGCTGGGTTCGGAACGGCGCCGGTCGGCTCATCTTCGAACGTACGGGGCCCCGCATAGAGAAAGGAAGGCAGCAGGACCAGGAAAGACAGACAGATCGGCAGCCGCCTTACATAGCAGAAGCAGCCTTTAGTCGGTATACTGCGAATGACTGTGCAGGTGGTACTGAGCATAGCGAGCGCTGTATACGAAATGCCGACTGTGTATAACGATCTTCACGTCTCGACGGGTTTGGCCTGTATCTCGGTCGATCCAACAGAGACTGGCATTCATGGCAAGGTTGTCACCGTCGAGTAATGGAGCTGAGCGGGATCGAACCGCTGACCTCATGAATGCCATTCATGCGCTCTCCCAGCTGAGCTACAGCCCCGAACGACGGTCAAGATAGGAACACACCCACAGGGTGTCAAGTGAAAACAGGACCGCCTGGTGATACTTCCGCGGGCGGCTCAAGACCTGTTTCATCCTGTCAGCACGGAATTGGCTTGTAACGACCGTGTCCGGCACTTAAAGTCTCTACTGACGGAAAACCAACTGGACGGGATCCGGTTCTATGACTTGTGTCCGCTCGACCTGTCGGAGGCCGGGCAGCCGCTGGCGGAAGATTAATGCGGAAGATCAACAAGGAAAAGACGGGAGCGGCAATAAATCGCCTGAAGATCAGCGAAAGGCCAGCCATGTCCGATGTAAAAACCAGCGTGAGCCATCCACTTCGCATCGACTGCTTGCGACCGAAGGAGAGTTTCGGCCGCATCGGCATCACCCTGTGTCCCGGCAAGACGGATCCCCGGGGGGTCGCGGGTAACTGGGCGCGCGACCTGGACCTGGATCTCGATGCAGTCGCAGCATGGGGTGCGACAGCGGTCGCCAGCCTGATCACACAAGAGGAGATACATGATCTGAAAGTAGCCGGTCTTTCCAGGGCGGTCGCGGATCGTCACATGGAGTGGTGGCACCTGCCGATTCCGGACGGACAGCCACCGGGCGCCGATTTCGAGCAGGCATGGCGCGTCGCGGGACCGGCCATCAGGGACCGGCTCCGGCTCGGTTTCGACGTCCTCGTCCATTGCAAGGGAGGACTCGGCCGCGCGGGCACTCTGGCCGCCCGCCTCCTCGTGGAATTCGGGGAAAGCCCGTCCGAAGCGAAGCGCCGTGTTCGAGAAGCCCGTTCCCCCTACGCGATCGAAACCTTGAGTCAGGAGCGATACGTAGAAAGGTGCGCGGCAGCGACGGAGCCGCTGCCTTCCACGACGGCGAAGAGCATCCAGGACCGTGCAATCGGGACTCTTCTCGGTCTCGCGGTGGGAGACGCGGTGGGCACGACACTCGAATTCCGGCCGCGCGACGCACAGGCGCGGGTGGAAGATATGGTAGGGGGAGGCCCTTTCGATCTGCCCGCCGGATCGTGGACGGACGACACAACCATGGCGCTGGCCCTTGCCGATAGCCTGGCCGCGTCGGAAACGATCGACTGCCGGGACCTGATGGACCGTTTCGTCAGCTGGTGGCGGCACGGCGAATACTCCTGCACGGAAAGCTGCTTCGACATCGGAAACACCACCAGGGCGTCGCTTGCCCGGTATGAGCGAACCGGCGATCCAATCGCCGGTTCGACCGACTCGCGCAGCGCGGGCAACGGTTCGCTGATGCGACTCGCCCCGGTCGCCCTGCGCTTCTGGGACGACCGCGGCTTGCTCGACGCCACCGCGGCCGAACAGTCCCGTACCACCCACGCCGCCGAGGATGCGGTAGATGCGTGCCGCGCCTTCGCGGAATTGCTGGCGGACGCCATCGCCGGTTCGCCGCGAACGGATCTCCTCGCCCCGAGACATATCGACGGGGCGCCGGCCGTCCAGCGGATCCTGGGCGGGAGCTGGCGCGGGCGGCCACGGGACGAAATCAGCTCGAGTGGTTACGTGATCAACACCCTCGAAGCCGCCATCTGGTCCGTCGCCCGTACCGCCGACTTCCGCGCCGCCATACTCCTTGCGGCCAACCTGGCCGACGACGCCGACACGGTAGCCGCCGTGACGGGACAGCTCGCCGGCGCGCTTTACGGTCTCAGCGGCATACCCCGGGATTGGCTCGATCGGCTCGCCTGGAAGGATCGGCTGATGGACGTGACCCACCGCCTGTCCAGCAGGAACGCATTGTCCAGCAGGAACGCCTGACACTATCGTCCGGTTCAGGTTCGTCCCAATTTGTGCTTGTAACGGGATGTTCACCGTAGTATAGTCCTGAATCCTGATGCAGCCATTCCGCATAGCATCCTGTTTTTATCGTTGAGGCTCGACGCCCATGGCGGAATCCCTGGCAATCGACGGTGGGACGCCGGTTCGCACCGAGAAGTGGCCGCCTCTCGTACCCGGCGGGTCAATGTACGGGGAGGAAGAAAAACAGGCCGCCATCGAAGTCATCGAAGCCCGGTCCCCCTTTCGGTACTACGGGATCGAGCCCCTCGGCAAGGTGGATCGATTCGAGGCCGCCTACGCCCGATACGTCGGCACGCGCTTCGCCCTGGCCACCCACAGCGGCAGCACGGCCCTTTCCGTGGCCCTAGCCTCCCTCGACGTGGGACCCGGTACCGAGGTCATCATGCCGGCGTTCATGTGGATCGCCGACGTGAACGCCGTAGTGCATCTGAGGGCGGTGCCGGTGCTGGCCGACATTGACGAAACCCTCAATCTCGACCCGAATGACATCGAGCGGCATATCACGCCCCGGACCCGGGCCATCGTCGCCGTGCACATGGCGGGAACGGTCGCCGACGTGCCGTCCATCGTGGAAATCGCAGACCGGCACGGGATCCCGGTTCTGGAGGACTGCTCCCAGGCCGCGGGGGCGAGCATCGGCGGCCGCCGCGTCGGATCGATGGGAACGGTGGGCGCCGTCAGCCTGCAGTACAACAAGAACTTCACCACGGGCGAAGGCGGGATGGTCACGACCGACGACGAAGCGATCTTCCGGCGCGCGATATGCTACCACGACACGGGTTTTGAACGAGACATCGAAGGCGTTTCTACCGGGGAGGATTCGCTGTTCGAGACCTTCGGTATGGGAGTCCGCATGGACGAACTGCGAGGTGCGCTGGGTCTGGTCCAGCTGGACAAGCTGCCCACCATCCTGGACGGTATGCGAAGGCACCAGGACCGGCTGCGGGAGACCCTGGGCAAGACGCCCGGCATACGGTTAAGGCGCATCACCGATCCCGAGGGCGACAGTGGTGCTTATTTCTCCTGGATTCATGAATCGGCGGAGGTCGCGGCCCGTTTCACCTCGGCCATACGCGCGGAGGGAATCCCGGCGGGCGAACCCCACGGCGGCATCCACCAGTACCGGTACATGTCCAACCTGCTGAAGAAGGTGCCGGTCACGACGGCGGGATGTCCCTGGACCTGTCCTTTCAACGCCGAGAGTCCCATGGAATACCGCGCCGGCATGCTGCCGCGCAGCGACGACCTGCTGGACCGCGCGCGCATACTGCCCCTGCCTGCCCAGTTGACGGATGAAGACGTGGACGACGTGATCCACGCGTTCCGCAAAGTGGCGCGAGCCGTTTTGTAATGGGAGAACCCGCATGAGCGAAGCTTCGACTCCGGCCGTAACCGGTACGCTGCCCGCCCCGGACGACGCCTTCTGGAAGGCGATCCGGCGCGACCAGTTCTATCTCGACCGCGACGTGGCCTTTCTCCAGGGCGGCTCCGTCGGACCGTCTCCCAAGCCGGTCGTGGACCGGGTGACCGAGGCCATCCGGGCCTTCGACAGCGACCCGCTGAAGCACCAGCCCCAATACTGGCCGATCGTCGAAGAGTCGAGAGAAAAGCTGGCGAGATTCGTGGGCACGCGGCCGGAGCGTATCGCACTGGTCCAGAACACCACCATGGCGCTCAGCGTCTTCGCCCAGGGCGTGACCTGGAAGGTGGGCGGTGAGATCCTCATGACGGACCAGGAGTACGGGGCGGTCAACGCCTGCTTCGACTACGTTGCCGAGCGGCACGGCATGACCGTTCGCAGGGTGCATCTGCCCATGGAGATCACCGATCGGCAACAGATTATCGACGTATTCAAAAGCGGACTGAACGAAAAAACGGCGGCCATGGTCTTCGGACACGTGTACTGGTCTACTGGACTGGTGACGCCGGTGAAGGAACTGACCGAGATCGGACGTGACCACGGTATCTGGGTGGTCGTGGACGGCGCTCACGCCGTGAGCATGGTGCCGCTGTGCCTGGACGAATGGAATCCCCATTTCTACGCGTCCAGCCTCCACAAGTGGACGCTTTCTCCCAAGGGCACGGGCATGCTCTTCGTATCGGACGACGCCCACGACCGGGTCGAGCCGCTGATCCTGGGCTCCAGCGCCCACCCCAACCCGAACGCGAGCCGGTTCGACATGATGGGCACCCGGGACCAGACGCCCTTCATCGGGCTGGGTACGGCCCTCGACTTCCAGCAGGAAATCGGCTGGGACCATATCCGGACTTACTGCCGCGGCCTGGTCGACTACATGCGGGAGCGCCTCGGCCGCATCCGCGGTGTGCGCTTCCTGACGCCGCGGGATCCCGAGATGTCCGGGTTCATCACGACCTTCACCATCGAGGGCGCCGATCTCCAGAAGATCCGCCAGGAACTGTGGGACGACGAGAAGATCGAGACCGTGGCCTTTCACGTCAACGACGTGCCCGTGTTCCGGATTTCCACCCACTTCTACAACAGCCGGGAGGAAATCGACCGCATGGTCCGGGCCATCGAGCGGCGGCTGTAGACGGCGGGATCAGCCCCGTGGTCCGAACGGAGGTTGCAGACAGCCGGATTCCACTGGACGATTCGATCGGAAAGGCCGGGCCATCGAGCGGCAACTGTAGGGAAAGGACGAACGAAATGACCGACGAACAGGGATTCATCACACGTTCCATCCACGCGGGCGAGGCGGAGAACACGTCGGCGACGCCGATCTATCAGGCGGCGACGGTGGACGGCGCCTACCTGCGGGGAAGCAATCCCACGTTCACCGCGTTCGAGGAGAAGATGTGCGCACTCGAAGGCGGCGGCCGTAGTGTCGCGACCGCCTGCGGCATGGCTTCGGTCACCCAGGCCGTGATGACCCTCATCGGGGCGGGATCCAGGATCGTCAGCCATCATACGACCTATGTCTGGACGAAACGTTTCATGTCAGAAGAACTGCCCAGGCTCGGCTTCGATACGGACATCATCGACATGCGGGACCCGAAGCAGATCGACGCGGCCCTTGAGAAGCCCACCGACGTGGTGTACTTCGAGCCCCTGTCGAATCCCACGCTGGACATCATCGACGCGCCCGCGGTGATCCGCAAGGCCCACGAGGCCGGCGCGAAGGTCGTGATCGACAACACGTTCCTGTCCCCCTATCTCTTCCGCCCGATCGATCAC
This sequence comes from Gemmatimonadota bacterium, assembly GCA_026706345.1. Taxonomy (NCBI): domain Bacteria; kingdom Pseudomonadati; phylum Gemmatimonadota; species Gemmatimonadota bacterium. Next base: position 87,527 of record JAPOYX010000023.1, read on the forward strand.
GGCGCGGACGTGGTGCTCCACAGCGCCACCAAGTACCTCTGCGGGCACGGCGACGCCCTGGCCGGCATCATCACGACCTGCGACCCGGACCTGGGCGAGCAGATCCTGCGCACCCGGAACACCTACGGGGGAATCCTCAGCCCATTGAACGCCTTCCTGCTGCTTCGCGGGATCAAGACGCTCTCCCTCCGCATGGATCGTCACGTCACGAACGCCCGCGCCGTGGCGGAGTTCCTCGAGTCTCACCCCGGGATCAAGCGGACCTACTATCCCGGACTTCCCTCCACGCCCGGCCACGAAATCGCCCGGTCGCAGTGGACCGGTTACGGCGGGATGGTGAGTTTCGAGCTCGCCGAAATGACTGCCGAACGGTTCTTCAGCCGCGTGAGGCTGTGCCGGCCCTGGGTCAGCCTGGGCGACATGGGCTCGCTCGTCGCCGGCGACCCCGCGGGGCAGCGCGTGCGGATGTCCGTGGGGCTCGAAGACACCGGCGACATCATCCGGGATCTCGAACAGGCGCTGGAGTAAAAACGTATACGCCAAGTGCACGACAGTTAAAAAACGCAGTCGTAGCAACCGCAGCCAACAGGAGCCGCTTCATGTCGAGAAAGCGTGTTTTTATCGGAGACCTGACGCGCAAGGAGTTCAGGGAAGGGATCGAAGACGGCACCATCCAGGCGGCCATCGTACCCACGGCCGCGACGGAGCAGCACCTGGAACATCTGGAGATGATTCACGACACGGCCAGCGTCGCCTACATGGCCGAAAACGCGGCGCTGAAGCTCTATCCTCACGTCGTGGTCGCGTCGCCCATCGCCATCGGAGTATCGGAGCATTGGATGGAGCACAAGGGCACGTTGACCGTTCGCGCGGAGATCTTCACCGAGTACGTCTACGACGTGTGCGACGCCCTCAGGCGGGGCGGCGTGACCAACATCCTCATCCTGAACGGACACGGCGGCAACGTCGTCCCCATGATGAACCGCATCGACGCTTTCCGGGAACGGCTCGGCATCAACGTGCGTTTCAATTCATATTGGGACACCTACCCGGTGGACGTCGTCTACCGGTACATGGAGGATAAGCGGCTGCCCGGGCACGCCGACGAATACGAGACCTCCATGGCCATGGCCCTGTTCCCCCACCGCGTGCACGAAGCGGACATGGAAATGGAGAGTTCCGCGAAACTCGGGACGAAGGAGAAGGGCGAGGCCCTCGCGCCCGTGGCGGTGGACGGCGTGGCCGAGCTGCTCCGGAAAATGATCGCGGGGGAGGAGATCGACCTGGAACCCCGAACGTTCCGGTCGGAGGGCGCCACGTCGATGCTGCGGGATCATGTTATCGAGGAGAGGACGGATGATTAGGGATGATTCGCGCACGGCGAGTATGGCGAACAAGGTGAGCATGGAGAGTATGACAAACATGGAGCGTACGGAGAATACGGCGCGCGCGGAGCGGCGGGAGCGAACAGGAATCTTTGAGCGTCTGGCTCTTACTATTCGTTCTTTCTCCGTCACGCTGATCGTCTGGGTCGCGGCGGCCGGGTTCGTTGCAACGATTGGCCTGGGTGTACTGGGCGGTTGCGCAAGCGACCAGGGCGAGAGCGAAGACTACAGTGCGTCCGGAGAATCAGGAACAGAGCACGCGGGTGCCGAAAATACTGAAACAATGTCGGACGACGGTGCCGAAAACACCGAAACAGGTTCGGCGTCCGAGGGCGAAAGCTCGGAGTCCACGTCGGACGATGAGGAAGAATCGGGAGACTTGCTGGCCCTGGACGAGACCTACGATTTCGTTCGTAAAGGCGCCCGGCTAATCCTGCGTTACGACGCGGCAGGCAATGCGTTCCTAGGAACGGTACAGAACACCAAGGAAGGCGTGCTGAACAGGGTCAGAGTCGAAGTACATCTCTCGAACGGCACCGAACTTGGTCCGACTACGCCGGTCGAACTCGCACCGGGCGAAACCGCTGAGGTCTCACTGGCCGCGACGGCAGAATCGTTTACCGGATGGACGCCTCACGCCGAGGTCGGGGAAGACGAGCACGGGACCGGTGACGAAGGCGAGGGCGGAGAGCATGAATCCGGGGGCGAAAGTGAGCATGGATCGGGAGTCGAGGGAGGCGGAGAGCACGGAGAGGATCGTGAAAGTGGTGGTGAACATGGCGGTGGAGGCGAAGGCGGTGAGGGAGGCGGTGAACAAGGTAGCGCCGGAGAAGGCGATGAAAGTGAAGGAGAGCATGGTTCAGGAGGATGACGGAAGTAGATGGAGGTAAAAAACCTAATGCGACCAACACCGGCCAATCCGGGCGTGAAGCAAGTTCCGCTACTCACCTCAGACCAGATCGCCCGCTTCAAGCGCGACGGCTTCCTCGTGCTGCCCGCCGTGCTCGACCCTGAACTATGCCGCCAGGCCAGGGAAGCACTGTGGGACGCAGTGGAGACACACAACCCCGCTATGAAACGCGGCGATCCCACCACCTGGGCGCCTTTCAACGACGAAGTAAGCGGCCAACTTAATGCGAAGCGGCCCGAGATCGGCGGCGACCCCTATTTCTTCACCGAAGGCCACCGCTTCTATGTCCGCAACGGCGCTGAGCCCTTCATGCTCGACCTGGCCCCCCGGGCCCTCTGGCAGGTCGCCGAGCAACTACTTGGCCAGGGTACGGTAGTGTGGCCGGCCGGGGCGGACGAGTCCGGCATGACGACCGGGCCGTGCTTCATGTCCGACGACATGGTGGGCGGGCTGGCCACTCACGGGATCGAAGAGACCGGGCAATGGCCCGAAAAGGGATCCTTCACCACGGAAGAAGCGCTGCGCCTGCCCAGGACGGGTCCGGTGTGGTCTACCGGGCAAGGGACTCGCGGCCTGTACTGCACCCTGCCTGGCAGCCCGTCTCCTGGTCCGGACTACCGCGGCGCCCATTCCGACGGCGCATGCTACGGCCGCGTCCGGTTTCAGGTGACCGCCTATGTCGACGACCTGCCGCCCGATTCCGGCGGATTCACGGTGTGGCCGGGAAGCCACAGACGGATCTGGCGCGAACAGTGGCAGGCCTTTCTCGAAGGCGCAAAGCATATGGACGAACACCTGGCGGGACGCAAGCCCGGCTACAGCGACGCGGTAATCCAGCGCATCAAGCGCGATACACAGCCCGTCGACTGCCACGGCCCCGCCGGCACGGCGGTCCTTTGGCACACCAAGATCCTCCACATCGCCGGGCAGAATACGTCGGCCGACATCATCCGCCAGGCGACCATCTACGGTTTCCTCAAAACGCCCGAATCCCTGCCGGACTCGCTCATGACGGATCACACCAACCTCGACATCTGGCGGGACTGGTCCGAAGAGGTGCGTGGCATTGATGAGCGTCAGCAATAGCGCTCTGATTCCGGCCTCTACAGCCGTTGCGGCTTCAGCCGGAATCTCCTCTTAGCCGGAATCTCCGCAAGGAAACCGCCAGGAGCCGGCGCTACCATTTCTACGACAACGGCATCTCGAACGGACTGATCAACAGCTTAACCTCTTGGATCGTATGTCATAATAGGGAGCTTCTGCTCGCGAGATCTCGCGAGATGGAAGATCGCAATGAGTATTCATTTCCCATTTGTCAGATAATTATATATATTTCTGACAAATTACAGGAGGAGATTACGGAAATAGAGGATACAACAATGCCTGGTCTTCCGAAACTCATCATGGAACACGCTTCCGAAACTTCCGAGGGGACGCTGTTGTGCCCGAACGCCCTACTTCACCTCGGAACCCGGTCGGCGGTGGACCAGGCGTTGTCGCGCCTGGCTCGAAACGGTCGTCTGATGCGCATCTGCCAGGGTATGTACGCGCGCCCTGTAGAAACTCGCTTCGGCTTCCGGCCGCCGGCAGTTGAAAAAGTGGTTATGTCCCTGTCGGTGCTGACCGGAGAGACGATTGTTCCCTGCGGCGGCGCTTTTGCAAACGCCTTGGGATTTACCACGCAGGTCCCGGTACGGTCGGTCTATCTGACCTCCGGGCCGGACCGGTGTCTGAAGTTCGGCGAACTGCGGGTGGAATTGCGCCACTCGCCGAGTTGGCAACTGGTTGCTCCCCACCGGAAAGGTGGCGACACTATACGCGCCCTGGTCTGGCTGGGTCCACGGGAGGTCGAGGAGCACGTCGGGATGATCAAAAACAAACTCTCCGCGGAGGACCGCCGGGAACTATTGACTTTGCGCGCGGCGATGCCGACCTGGATGGCCGAACCCGTGAGCAGGATGATTACTGACAATGCCGGATGACTTGCAGAATGTAACAGCAAGGCTGAAGTAACCATAGTCCGTAAACAGGAAACGCGGTTGACCAGATTGGCCGACCGGGTTACCTTGTATGTAGTAAGGACGACATATGACACGGCGTTCACGGAAGAATCGATACACAACGACGTCCAGTAAAATCGAGGTGGATATTCGAGCAATTCCCCTTCTCCTTCCCGGGGGATGGAAGCTTTGCGGTTTAGAAGAGTTTCCGATTGTCGGCACGGTCCCGAAGAACTATTTAGCCTACGGTGATCCTCAATCACCAACAACTACTGGTTACATTGCCAAAAGGGGGCGTTTGAAGGACTACGCACGAGAGTGCGTGACAGAGGAAATCATATCAAAAATCGGAGTGCTGTTGCCAGTCAAGATGGCCCGTTCGAAGTTGGTTCGCATTTCGAAAGACGACGTCCGATTCCTTTCCCAGAATTTCGTAGTGCGGCGCGAATTCGAATTACTCCATGGAATTGAACTTGCAGCGCGGTATTTCCAAGCCAATCCATCTGAAGTTGAATCAGCATTCGAGTTGCAGAATCGTGCCAGGGAGACTGATTTTTACACGATCAAAAACATATTGGAAATCCTTTCCTCATTGTATGAAAAAGACTACGGGAATCTGGAAGAAGGATTTTTCAGGATGGTTGCTTTCGATGCGTTTATCGGGGCGCCTGACAGGCACGGAATGAACTGGGGTGTTCTCGAACCTGTTGAAGGGAATGAAGGGCCTATCCGGTTCTCGCCGATTTTCGATACTGCACGGGGGCTTTTTCGCGAATACTCGGACAGTGCGTTGATCAAGCAGGCCCAAAATCAGGGACGAATGGGCTTCCTTGAAAACTATGCCAACAAGTCGCGGCCTATTTTCAGCACAGGACGGGATAATAAAGACGACCACTTTTCCCTGATCGGTTGGATTTCGTCTGAATTGCCGGACCGGAACAGGAAGACGATTTGTCGGGTGTTCGACGCGGTGAATATACAAAAGATAGAACGGATGCTCCAGATGCGGTTTCGTAGAATCATAACCCAGGACCGAATCGGGTTTATCAGGGATCTTCTCGCATTACGAATTGACCGTCTTCGGGAGGAGGTTCGAATATGAAGATAAGTTTCGCGGATCTACTTAACCCGAAAGCATGGGGGACAGCACTCGCTCGCGCTTCTTCAGATGCACCATCAGAGCGCAAATTGGAAGTTTATCGGCAAACCACGGACGCGCCGCGTTTGGTGGGCACCCTGTCCCTGGACCAGGATGAGTTTGTGTTCCGTTATGTCTCGGGCTACGATATGGATCCGATCTCGGCGTTTCCAATGATTGACGAGGAATATCGATCCAGGCATCTATGGCCGTTCTTCGCCGTTCGCATCCCCCCGATAGAACGCGAGGATATGCAAGAGAAGATCTCGAGTCGGTTGCTCGAAAAAGATCAAATCATCGAGATTCTTGGATTGGTTGCCAGGGTTTCAGTAACCAATCCTTATGAATTCAGGCTCGAGGGAGATTGAAATTGGATCGCATTACCGTACAGGCAGGCATCTTTGACGGCAAGCCGATTATTCGCAATATGCGCATCGCAGTGGAACACGTCCTGGGGATGCTCGCGTCAGATGACACGACGGAGACGATACTTCGGGAATATCCGGATCTGGAGGCAGAAGATATCCAGGCGTGTCTGCTCTTTGCCAAGCGCAAGACGCAAGAATCGGCATAATGTCCGATGAAACCCCGAAGGTACGAGTCATACCCCCAACGTGCCTCCCCGGTCCTGATTCCATCCCCTGTATAAACCGACTTCTACCAGATAATCTGCGGCCGGAAGTACCCAGTAAATCCTCTCGTTTTCGACAGGCTTTAATCGTCTGTAATTTACCTACTGCATAATTTTACTTGAGATAATTACCCGCGCTGTATATCTTCTGTAGATATGATACAGCGACACAAACATATGCGAATCGGAGATGCCTGTGCAATCCTTACAGGCTATACTTCCCGCGGCAGACTTCTACCGGCTGAACAAGGCGGTTCGCTCACGCTCCAACTGGGAGACGTGTCTCCGGACGGTCACGTTGATCCCGACCGCCTGACGCGCGTTGCCTTCGATGATCTGCCTGAACGGTACCTCGTGGGCCGGGGCGAAGTGATCTTCCGTTCGAGGGGCGAACCGAACATCGCCGTCGCCCTGGATGATCGTTTCGTCGAACGGGCCGTGGCCGTCCTGCCCCTTTTCGTGCTACGCCCGAAGCCGGAGATTCTCCTGCCCGAATTCCTCGCATGGGCGATCAACCAACCCGCTTCTCAGCGTCACTTCGACCGGGTAGCCCGTGGCACGACCATGCGCATGGTGCCCCGGTCCGGCCTTGAAATCCTGGAAATAAGTGCCCCGCCAATCGAGACGCAACGCCGGATCGTTGCGGTCGACGCGCTGGCCGAACGCGAACGGCGCCTGACCATCCTCGCCGCGAACAAGCGCAGGACCATCACCGGCAAAATACTCTACGATCAGGCAACGGCAACAGATTCGGACGCGTTACGAGAAAGGAAAACGAAATGACAAACCAGACCACGCAGCAGCAGGTCAACCAGACCGCCTGGGCCGCCTGCGACACCTTCCGGGGCGTCGTCGATGCCGGTCAATACAAGGACTACATCCTCGTGATGCTGTTCCTCAAGTACATCTCGGATCTGTGGGACGACCGCGTGGAGCGCTTCCAGGAGCGTTACGGCGGCGACGAGGCCCGGATCCGCCGCAGACTGGCCCGCGAGCGCTTCGTCCTGCCCGAGGGCGCGAGTTTCTACGATCTGTACGAACGGCGCGAAGCAGCGAATATCGGCGAGTTGATCAACATCGCCCTGCAAGAGATCGAGGACGCGAACCGTTCGAAGCTCGAAGGCGTGTTCCGCAACATCGACTTCAACTCGGAAGCCAACCTCGGCCGGGTAAAGGACCGCAACCGCCGTCTCGTCAACCTGCTCCGGGATTTCGCCAACCCGGACCTCGATCTGCGTCCGTCGAAGGTGTCTGGAGACGTAATAGGGGAGTGTTACCTCTACCTCATCTCGCGTTTCGCGTCGGACGCTGGCAAGAAAGCCGGGGAATTCTACACGCCGTCCGCCGTTTCCCGGTTGCTCGCCGGTCTCGCCGCGCCGAAGCCCGGCGACACGATATGCGACCCGGCCTGCGGTTCCGGTTCGCTGCTGATCCGCGCCGCCAACGAAGTCGGTTCGGGCAACTACGCCCTCTACGGGCAGGAGGTCAACGGCGCGACCTGGGCCCTGGCGCGGATGAACATGTTCCTGCACGCGAAGGACGCCGCGCGCATCGAGTGGTGCGACACGCTCAACAGCCCTGCGCTCGTCGAGGGGGATCAGCTGATGAAGTTCGACGTGGTGGTGGCCAATCCCCCCTTCTCGCTGGACAAGTGGGGCGCGGAGAACGCGCCGAACGATCCCTTCGCCCGGTACTGGCGCGGCGTGCCGCCCAGGTCGAAGGCCGACTACGGCTTCATCACGCACATGATCGAGATCGCCAGGCGGGGCAGCGGCCGCGTCGCGGTGATCGTTCCGCACGGCGTGCTCTTCCGGGGTGGTGCCGAAGGCCGGATCCGCCAGGCGCTGATCGAGGAGAATCTGCTCGACACCGTGGTCGGCCTGCCCGCGAACCTCTTCACCACGACCGGCATTCCCGTGGCCATCCTGGTCTTCGACCGGTCGCGCGAGCAGGGCGGCGAGAACGAAGACCGCAGAGACGTGCTGTTCATCGACGCCAGCAAGGACTTCAAGCCGGGCAAGACGCAGAACGTCATGGACGACGGGCATATCGAAAAGGTCCTGGAGACCTGCCGGACCCGAGCCGAAACCGAGAAGTACGCCCACGTGGCCAGCCCGGAGGAGATCGCCGAAAACGACTACAATCTCAACATCCCCCGCTACGTCGACACCTTCGAACCGGAGGAAGAGATCGACGTCGCCGCGGTCCAGAAGGAGATCGACCAGATCGAAGCCGAACTGGTCCAAGTGCGCAAGCGGATGAAGAAATACCTCAAGGAGCTTGGCGTCGATGTCTGAGGGGAAATGACCGAATGGGCAACTCGTACGGGATGCTTACAAGTTCGGATCAAGGCAGCTGTAAAGGATTACTTGATAGTTCAAATTGAGAGGAAACTAAAGGTCGAATATGGGTACAGTTCTACCACATAGAGAAGGTAGGGTTTTTCTGTCAGACCTGGGCGAATTCATCAAGGGGCGCGACATAACCAGGGCTGATCTGGTCCAATCCGGAATTCCCTGTCTGAGGTACGGCGATCTCTACACGACCTACGGCGACGTGACCGACGAACTGACCTCGTTCGTATCCGAAGATACGGCACGAAGGGCGACGCCACTGCACCATGGCGACATCATCTTCGCGGCTTCGGGAGAGACGGCCGGGGAAATCGGCAAGGCCGTCGCATGGTTGGGGAATGGTACGGCGGTAGCCGGCGGCGATACGATCATCTTGCGTGGCCACGGACAGGATCCCACCTTCCTGGCCCATGCGCTGAACGCAGATGACGCGGTTAGGCAGAAGTCGAGGTTGGGCAAGGGGCATTCTGTCGTTCACATCCACGAAGCGGAGCTTGCCAAGGTTTCCGTGTTTCTGCCGCCGATTTCTGATCAGCGCAAGATTGGGGAGATCCTACGCACGTGGGATGACGCGGCTAAGAAGTTGGGGGTATTACGGACGGAGAAAGAGCGACTTCTAAGACGTTTTTACTCGGTTGTTTTTCAGCCGGGTTCACCCATCAACAGATTTTGGGCGGAATACCGAATTGGTGAATTCCTAATCCCACGTGTAGAGTATGCTCTACCTAAGGCGAATCTTCCACTCTATTCGTTGACGATTGAAGATGGTGTGACCCCCAAAACCGAACGATACAACAGAGATTTCCTGGTCAAAGATCACAATTCCAAAACTTACAAGATAGTTCATCCAGGCGATATTGTATTCAATCCATCAAACCTACGTTGGGGTGCAATCGCGCGCTCAGATGTTAACCACGACGTACTGTTGTCTCCCATTTACGAAGTACTCGAGGTAAGTTCGGACAAAATAAACGCCGACTACCTCACGCATGCACTAACATGTCCATTTCAAATTCGTCGCTTCGCAACAAAGGTTGAAGGGACTCTATTGGAACGGATGGCTGTCAAACTAAATGCATTTCTGATGAGCAAAATCGTAGTTTCGACAGATAAGCAAGAACAGGCAGGTTTCTCAAATCTGTTAAATTCAATGCAGGAAGAAATCCAGTTCTTATTGGAACAGTTTTCCACTGTCGTACTCCAAAAACGCGGCTTGCTTCAGAAACTGCTTTCCGGAAACGGTCGTTTAGATTCTATCGACACTCGACTACCCGTAATAAGGTGAGACCATAACGATGCCACTTCCTGGCGGACCTGCAGATAAGTTTGGAAACCGGTATGAGACTTGGTGGACGATCAACCAACTGATCCGAGTCATCAAGGGCGAAGCCGAGAGCATTCGAATTGAGGATCCTTCGTTTCCTGCAGCGGAATTCGTCCTTTCAATCGAAAACCGCCACGAGTTTCATCAGGCAAAGCGTAGCCATCCAAGGGGTAAGTGGAGTCTTTCCGCACTCGAAAACGAGAATCTTCTACAAGCGATTTTCAGATATCTTTCACAAGACAGTAATGCGAGATTTGTCTTTGTCTCAGGCAGTGATGTGCCGGAGTTAAGAGAGTTAATAGAACGTGCTAATCGAGCAAAGAATCTGGAGGAATTCGAGTCAAGGTTTCTTGACACCAAGAATCACAGGGAAGCTTTCGATAAACTCAAAAATTCGTGGTATAACGCAGAAACGGCCGTTGTATACAATATTCTGCAGTGTATTGAAGTCCGTACCACTGATGAGAGGGGAATAGAAGATCAGGTACGTCAATCATTATCACTACATTTCCTGAGCGACCACACTGAGGTTTGTAACGCGTTGCGTGCCATAGTGCAAGATTCGATGCACGCAACCTTAGATCGCGAACATCTGGTTTCGAACCTTGAAAGCAGGGGATTCAGATTGCGACGCCTCGTTAATCCGAGCAATGCCCCCATTCTCGTTACCGAGGTCACCAATCGCTATACCGAAGACATCCGACGGCAACTTATCAATAAATCCTCCATAGCTCGGTCAGAAAGCGAAACGCTACTCGTTACATTGACAAACGCCGAAACCAGTATCGACCGCGTTATCACCGGAAACGCCGGAAGTGGAAAGTCAGCGTGTATACTCGAATGCGTAGATGGCCTCCGTAGAAGGCATTCTACCGTACTCGCCTTCCGTCTGGATCGGATAGAGGCGATATCCTCAACTAAAGAACTGGGAGAAGGCCTAGGACTAGAAGAATCACCAGTATTGGTACTGAAAGCTGCGGCAGAAGTTGATTCACGCGACGCAGTGCTCATTATCGACCAACTTGATGCCGTGAGTACGGCGTCTGGGCGCAGTACGGCATTCTTCAATGTCGTTGAAGATCTATTGGAAGAGGCACAGGGTTGCCGCGACACGGTGAAATTCCACATCGTTTTGGTCTGCAGAAAATTCGATTGGGAGAATGATCCTCGTTTGCGCCGCCTTCTTGTAGATAAAGACGACGAGATTCCCATTGCTGACTTCTCGTCTGAGCAAGTGGGCACTGTGCTTCAGACTAGCGGTTTCAAAACTGAGTGGTTCAACGCAAACCAACTGAAACTGCTGGGCCTTCCACAGAATCTGGCAGTGTTTTTGGAATCTAATCCTGATTCCAAAACGCGACCAAGATTCACCACAAACAAGGAGTTGTACGACAGTTACTGGGAAGTGAAACGTCGATCCGTAAATGAGCGTGCAGGTTTCCCCGATAACGATCCATGGCACGAGATTACCCAAGAACTGTGTGATGAAATGTCTGCTTCACAGCAACTTTCGGTAATGAAGGAAAAACTGGATCGCTTTCCCGAACAATATGTAAAAAGTATGGCCTCTGAGGGTGTCCTATCGAACGCTGTCGGGCGTTACGCTTTCAGTCATGAATCGTTTTTCGATTATTGTTTTGCGCGCGTTTTCGTGACTCAAAACGACTCCCTCATCGACTTCCTCAAGGCGTCGGAACAACATCTTTTTCGAAGAGCGCAGGTGCGACAAGTCTTGGAGTATCTTCGTGATGTCGATAGGGATCGTTACTGTCGCGAACTTCAAGCCTTACTGACAGATGGCCGGATTCGTGTTCACTTGAAGGAAGTAGCCGTTTCTAGGGCCGTATTCCTGCCCGATCCATGTGAAGGCGAATGGAACGTGCTGGTCCCATGGATCGAATCAGAACTTGAGTCAATTCAGAACGGGGATACGAACGCAGGTAAACTCGCGTCTCTCGTATGGGATCGTTTTTTCAATTCCGAATCCTGGTTTCCGATGGCAGACGGACGCGGATTGATATCGAAATGGCTTGAATCGGGGAACGACTATCTTGTAGACATGGCAGTCAGCTACGTCAGACGCCATCAGAGCCACTCGGGCGATAGGGTAGCCGAACTTTTGGAACCGTTCATTGACATGGGTGGTGAATGGCAGAGGCGGTTCTTTCAAGTAATACAATGGCCCGAACAAGTAAACAGTCGGAGATTCTTCGATCTGTTTCTCAGTCTGATCGATAATGGAACTTTGGATAACGCCAACTTCGACATCTTCAGGACAAAGGCATATGTTTTAATCAAAACGCGTCCTGACTGGGTCGCTGAAGTAATCGCTCATTGGTTGCACAGACGACTCCACAATCTTCTGACGACCGGGGCGGAACCAGATTACAACGACTGGATGAGTCTGATCGGAAAAGATCGTCACGATGCAGGAACAATCCTGGAAGCTGCCGCCAAAGCCCCAGAAGCGTTCGCCAGACATATGCTGCCGGTGATCCTCAATATTGCCGATGTGGCCGTTCTGAAAGAGGATAATAAGCCACCAAGGCAAGACGGTGTATGGATCATGATAGCCCAAACAAAGGATCATGCTCCTCTTGACGAGGCATGTCGTGATGCCGTTGCAACGGCATTGGAAAGACTCGCAGAGACAAACGCTGAACAAATCGGCCCGATTCTGGGCGAACTCAAGAAGCGAGACACAGTTATAGCGAACTATCTTCTTTTTCGGACCTATACCGCAGGCGCAGAGCACTTTGCGGACGACGCAGTTTCCGAACTTTTCGAAAAGACATGGCGCTTCGAATGCGAGTATTCTGGTAGTATGTATTGGATGGCGACTCAGTTGATAGAAGGCATCGCCCCCGCCTGCTCCGAAGAGAGCCTTACGAGGCTTGAAAGGGCGATTTTGGATTACGTTCCGGATTTTGAACGCACTCGTGAGGGTTACAGACGTCGGGCCAGAGGATATGCTTCTTACTGTCTGCTGTCCGCCATTCCGGAAAAATTGCGCAGCGAGCACGGCCAGGTCCGTTTCCGAGAGCTTGAACGCAAGTTCGGCAACATGAAAATACCGCCTCCGCAGAAGATCGAGACAGGCTTTGTTAGATCTCCGATTGATGATGCGACTGCCGAGAGAATGACGGATGCACAGTGGTTAAGAGACATTGAAAGATATGATTCTGACAAGGTCCCGTTCGACAGAGAAGATCCATTCAAAGGCGGAGCCACGCAACTCGCCGTCATGTTGCGATCTTACGTAAAGAAGCATCCGGAACGGTTTGCGCGGCTGTGCCTCAGATTTCCCGCGGACACGAATCCGGTCTATCTAGAAAACGTGCTCATCGGACTATCTGAAACAAGTGCGCCTACAGAATTTACATTGGATGTATGTCGGAGAGCGTTCTCCGAGAGCACCGATCGTTTGGGTGGTTCGATTGCCGATTTATTGGGTTCCATTGAGGAACCACTTCCAGATGACGTCATACAGATGCTCGACTGGCTGGCAACGGAAAGTACGGGACTGGACTTTGGTCTCCTGATTGGTGGTCAAGGTGGCGACTCTGGCGAGGTAGATCTTGTTACAAAAGGGGTCAACACTACACGTGGACGGGCCGCCTTGGCGATAGGCAAGCTCATACAAAGGGATTCTTTGTGCGTTCACCGCTTTCAATCCACACTCGAAAAACTGACAATCGACCAGTCTTCCGCAGTTCGGACGTGCGTTGCTAGTACTGTTCTGACCATTTCCGCGTACGACAGGGAATTGGCATCACGCCTGTTTCTAAGACTAATTGAACCTTGTGTAAGCGATGTCGATGACCACGGTTTGCTGGCAACGCCGGATGTGGAGACTTTCATCAACTATGGTTTACGAGATGGATTCGAACGCCTTGTGTCCGTTATCGAACATATGCTGCGCTCGGAGTTGCCACAAGTCGCCACGGCAGGAGCACGGCTGGCGGGCCTCGCTGTGCTTTACCGATATGAGAATGCCGATATTCTCGTTGAAGAAGCACTTCGCGGCAGTCCGGCTCAAAGACTCGGACTGGCACAGGTAGCGGCGAAGAACATCGGTCATCGGGAGTGTGAGAAATGGTCGGAACACCATCTGATCAGGTTTTTTGATGATCCGGATATCGAGGTTCGCCGGGAGGCCGCGATTTGCTTCGACAACCTTGAGGGAAGGCCTCTGGAGCATTTCGAAGAACTGATTGGAAGATTCTGCGAAAGCGCCGCCTTCCGGGAGTGCTCGTGGTCCATATTTTCGGCCATAGAGAAATCTTCACACCGCGTTCCCGGAATCACATATGCCATATATGCAAAGCTACTCGGCATGTACCGCGGGGAGGGGCAAATCCAGAATCCACCAAATCCCATCGACATGTACACCGTATCAAATCTGATTCTTCGCACGTACCACCAGCATCAACAAGATGAATGGTCTGCCAAATGTCTTGACCTGATAGATCGGTTGTATCTCGAAAACATCCGTGAAATTGGATGGAGGATGACTGAGTACGAACGATGATGTTCCAGGTGAGTTTGGGTGAAAAACTTGAGTTACTATACAATGGAAACAAACCTCTCAATAGATCTCGATCTGCTCGACAAGGCGTTTCAGATCGGTGGCGAGAAAACGAAGAAGGAAACTGTGAATCAGGCCTTGCGGGAATTCATTGCACGTCGCGAGCAGAAGCGGATTCTCGACCTGTTCGGTCAACTCGACTGGGACGAAGCCTACGACTACAAGCGGGAACGGTCACGCCGATGAATTTTCTCAATAAAACAAAAGGGGTCCCGAAATTTCCAGGCCCCCCAGATGTCGACCGGGTAATTCCCAATCCTTGAACTGTTAGTCCAAAAGAACGCATCTGCTGTTAACAAGTTTTCGATTCAAAGCTGACTCAATGAAACCCTGTTTCGCCTATACTCTGAACCGCTCGAACAGTCTCTGCGACCCGGTACATCCCCATGATCTTCGACGCCACGGAAAAACACCAGTCCCAGATACCGGCCCTGCATTTGCTGGTCGCGATGGGTTTTACGCCGCTCTCTCCTGAAAAAGCGCTGCGGCTGCGCGGAGGCAGGCTGCGCAACGTCACGCTCGACGACGTGCTGGCTGACCAACTCCTGAAGCTCAACCGTTTCACCCACCGGGGCAGGGCGTATCCCTTCGATCTCGAAGACGCCCACGAGGCGATGCGGCGGCTGAAGCCGACGCCGGACCGGCTCAAGGGGCTACGCGGGACCAATCAGGACGTATACGATACGCTGGTGCTCGGCACGACGATCACCAAGACCATCGACGGCGACTCGAAATCCTATTCGTTCCGCTACGTCGATTGGGAGCATCCGGACAACAACGCGTATCACGTGACCGCTGAAATGATGGTGGAGCGGGCCGGCAGCACCCGAACCCGCCGGTGCGATATCGTCGCCTTCGTCAACGGGGTCCCCTTCATCGTAATCGAGAACAAGCGGCCGACGGAGCGCCTGAAGAAGGCCGACAGTCAGTTGATCGGATACCAGAGAGAAGACGAAATTCCGCACCTGTTCCACTTCGCGCAAATCCTGTTGTCCATGAACCGGCAGGAATCCCGTTATGCGACGGTGGGAACGCAGAGCAGGTTCTGGCAGACCTGGCGGGAGGAGGAGACTACTGTTGAGGGATCGCATGCTACCCCACAGAACGAATCGGAGGATACTGAAACGCTGCCAGCGGACGTGGAGTTCGATCCGGACGAACAGGCGGTGTATCCGACCCGGAATCCCCTTCGCGATCTGGTCGATCGACCCCTGGCCGTTGCTGAAGCCGAAGCAGTATACTCGGGGAATCTCGCCTCTGCCCGGTCCCACTACGAGGCTGCCATCGGTGGGGAAGGCGGGCAGGTCACCGAGCAGGATGGCCAAAGACGGGAGATCACAAAGCAGGACATGGCGCTTTACGCACTGTGCCGGCGCGAGCGTCTACTGGATCTGGTGCGGCGCTTCACCGTGTTCGATAGCGGTGAACGGAAGATAGCCAGGCACCAGCAGTACTTTGCCGTTCGCAGGGCTATGGAAAGAATCAGGCAGTTCGATTTGCAGGATGTCCGTAAAGGCGGTGTGATCTGGCACACGCCCGGGACTGGTAAGTCGCTTACCATGGTCATGTTGGGCAAGGCGCTGGCCCTGGAAGAGACGATCTCCAACCCGCGCATCGTCATCGTAACGGACCGTGACGATCTGGACCGGCAGATCAAGGACACCTTCAAGTCGTGCGAAATGGAACCCGTTAGGGCCACGACCGGAACCCACCTGATCTCCTTGATTCAGAACAAGACGCCACTGGTTACGACGATCATAAACAAGTTCGACACGGCCTCGCGCGTCGGCCAGGTGATCGATGAGGATCCCAACGTATTCGTTCTGGTAGACGAAAGCCACCGCACGCAGACGGGATCACACGGCGGTTTCGGGCAACTGGCCAGCAAGATGCGACGCATCCTCGGCAAGGCCTGCTACCTCGGTTTCACAGGAACGCCTTTACTGCAGCGGGAAAAGAACACCTTAACCACCTTCGGTGGATTGATCCATCGGTATGCGATCGGCCAAGCGGTCCGGGATGAGGCGGTCGTCTCCCTGCTTTACGAAGGGAGGATCGTCGAACAGCAAATCAACCCGGAAACCATCGACTCCTGGTTCGAAAAATTGAGCGAAGGCCTCAATGAGCATCAACGGGCGGATCTCAAGGCAAAGTACTCCCGCTTGAACGCGCTGGCACGCACCGAACAGGCGATACACGCCAGGGCGTTCGACATCTCCGAACATTACCGGCAACACTGGCAGGGCAGCGGTTTCAAGGCGCAACTCGTCGCGCCCTCAAAGGCAGCCGCGTGCCGGTACAAGGAGATCCTCGACGAGATTGGCCACGTGACTAGCGAGATCGTCATCTCGCCGCCCGACGACCACGAGGGCAACGAAGACGTGGATCACGACTCCAAGAGCGTGGTCGGCGCGTTCTGGGAGCGCATGATGGACCGGTACGGGACGGAGGGCGAATACAACCGTCAGATCATCGACGCGTTCAAGCATTCGGAGCATCTGGAGATCCTCATCGTCGTCTCCAAGCTGCTGACCGGCTTTGATGCTCCCCGGAACACGGTGCTTTACCTCTGCCGCTCGATACGAGAGCACAACCTTCTCCAGGCGATCATGCGCGTGAACCGGCTTTTCGAGGAGGACGGCATCGAGAAGGAGCACGGATACATCATCGACTACGAAGGTCTGCTCGGAGAGTTGGACGGTGCACTAAACGCGTATAGCGCCCTCGAGGGGTTTGAATCGTCGGACCTCACCGACACATTGGAGAACGTCAAGGAAGAGATCCGCACGAACGCCTGTGGGACGTGTTCAAATCCATCAGGAACAAAAAGGACATGGAAGAGTATGAGCAGTTCCTGGCCGACGAGGCCAAGCGCCAGGACTTCTATGAAAAGCTGCGCGAATTCGGTCGCTGCCTGCGGATAGCACTGTCGTCAGACAAAATCCACGCCGTGTACGACGATGCGAAGATCGACGGGATGAAGAGGGACTGGTTGACGTTCTCCGAACTCAGGCGCTCGGTCCGCCTGCGATATCAGGAGACGATCGACGTCAGGGAATTCGAGCCGAAGATCAGAAAGCTCCTCGACGACCACGTGGTCGCCATGCCAGCAGAGACCGTCGTCGAGCCCGTTAACATCAACGACCCCGATGCCCTGAAGGCGATCGCCGAGGAATCTGGGGTTACCGAAGCGTCCAGGGCCGACCGCATCGCCAGCGCCACGCGCCGCACCGTCACCGAGAAGATGGAAGAGGACCCGACCTTCTACCGGCGGTTTTCGGAACTTCTGGAGGAGACGATCAGCAATTACCGGGCGAAGCGGATTTCCGAGCGGGCATACCTGCAGCAGGTACTAGATCTCGCCGGGAAGGTATCCCGCAAGGAGGACCGTGGTCAAAAGATGCCCGAACCGGTCAGGGGCAACGACGACGGCGAGGCTTTTTACGGTGTACTTGTAGAATTGCTTGCGGAAGCCAATGGCCGGGCTGACGCTAAAACATTCGACGAAGTAGAGATAGCAAAAGCCGCGCTCGACATTATCGAGATCATCAGGAAGCACCACATTGTCGACGTATGGTCCAACGAGATCGCACAGAACGAGATGCGCAACGCCATTGACGACTACTACTATGACGTGCTTCGGGAGCAGAAGGGGCTCATCCTGACGGACGCGCAGTTGAATGATCTCGAAAACAGGATCATGAATCTGGCCAGGGCGAGGTTTCCGGATTGACGAAGGAACGGCACTGGATTCAATACGGTGAGCATCGCATAACTTTCTCCGTTGTGCGCCGCGAACGGAAGACCCTGGAGATCGGTGTCGAACCAGACGCTACTGTTGTCGTGGCCGCGCCTTGCAACGCGTCGATAGAGGCCATCTCCGAAAAAGTTCGCAGACGGGCGGCCTGGGTGCGTCGCCAGCAGCGGTTTTTCTCCCAGTTTCTTCCGAGGATGCTCGAACGGCGCTTCATCTCGGGAGAAACCCATCTCTACCTCGGAAGACAATACCGTCTCAAGGTGATTGCGTGCGAGAAGCCCGGCGTCAAGTTGATCCGGGGCTTCATCGTCGTGCGAAGCCGCGAACCTGGTCGGAGCGAGTTGACCCGTGGCCTGGTCGAAAAGTGGTACCGGGACCGGGCGCGGGTCAAGTTCACCGAAAGGCTAGAAGTGAACCTGTTGCGGTTCGCGGATCCGGATTCATTCCGGCCTCGGGCACTAATCATCCGGACCATGCGTCGCCGGTGGGGATCCCTGTCGGACTCTTCCAGGTTAGTACTAAATCGTCGGTTGATCGAAGCGCCGGGTGATGGCATCGACTACGTGATCACCCATGAACTCTGTCATATCGCCGAGCCCCACCATGGATCACGATTCTATGAGTTGCTGGACGGCGTTATGCCGGACTGGGGGAAGCGGAAGGAACGGTTGGAGCGGAGTGTCGGTGGGCGGATGTGACGGCAAGCTGTTGTCATTTCGGCAGTCTGTCAGGTGGCCGAAAGGGATAGAAAATCGATTCACATTACTTTTATCGTCCGTTCAAGGAGATTATTTTCATTTTTCTTACGAGAGTATCGAGGTTGACCACGACTGAATTGATAGGCCAGTGGGAAAGGGCGGGGATATCAGTGGATTACGTTACAAAGACCGAACTCGAAGCCTGCCCGCCTTTTATGGAGCCTAGTATCGACAGAATCGCAACCCTTCTT
The DNA here is from genome assembly GCA_026706345.1 of Gemmatimonadota bacterium. NCBI lineage: Bacteria > Pseudomonadati > Gemmatimonadota > Gemmatimonadota bacterium. Next base: position 106,563 of record JAPOYX010000023.1, read on the forward strand.
GATTAGATCAAAATGCTCAAACGCAACAGGTCGGGGACCGGATCCGTGCGACGAATCATGCGACAGGGAGACTACCAATGGGAATACGAATCAACTGGAACGCCGTAACGGCCGTATGCGCGATTTTCGTGGCAGTATTCACGGCCAGCGGATGGTTGACCGATGGGTTACGTGAGGACATTAAGGACCTGCGCCAGGAGATGCGCGAAGGGTTCGCCGAGATGCGCCAGGAGATGCGCGAAGGGTTTGCCGAGACGCGCGAGGACATCGAGGTGCTGCAACAGGACGTGGCTTTCATCAAAGGCCGAATCCTGCCAGATCAGACGACAAACGGTAATGCGCAGCGTCCTGCGCCGGGGAAATAGTTGAACATGAATACCGACACGGCTTACGCTCACACGGTAAATGCGAGAGATACGCTGGCTACGGTTTCGGCAACAGAGCCGCTCTTCAAATTCGTTACAGGTTTGCAACGCCTCTTCCACGTGACTTTTCTAACCTGAGTTTCCGCACGCAAAGCATGCTCGTCTCATGAAGCCCCGTTTCGACAGAATCGCAAACCGTCCTTGTGGGATCGGAATGCTCAAACGCGACAAATCACAGACCGGATCCGCCCGGCGAATCATGCGACTGGGAGACAGCCGATGAGTATACGGATTAACTGGAACGCCGTAACGGCCGTATGCGCGATTTTCGTGGCACTGTTCTCGGCCAGCGGATGGTTGACCGACGGGTTACGTGAGGATATCAGGGACCTGCGCCAGGAGATGCGCGAGGGGTTCGCCGAAATGCGCAAGGAACTGGCCGGAGTGCGCCAGGAGACGCGTAAGGATAACAAAGACCTGCGCCAGGAGATGCGCGAGGGGTTCGCCGAGACGCGCGAGGAGTTCGCCGAGATACGCGAGGACATCGAGGTGCTACAACAGGACGTGGCTTTCATCAAGGGCCGAATCCTGCCGGATCAGACGACAACCGGCAACACGCAGGGTCCGGGTCCGAAGAAATAGCTGAACATGATTCCCGAATAGTGGTTTTAATGGACGCCGGGAGACTCCGATGCCGCCAACCGGGAACTCCTCAAACGCACCAGGCATTTTCCTTGCGTTACGATCAAATGTTATTACTATAGTAGCAACGACAGGAGGTGCTACATGGTCGAACTCAAAGTCCGAAAATTCGGCAACTCGCTTGGTGTCGTCCTGCCCAAGGAGGTCGTCAATCGGCTGCGCACGAAGGACGGGGAGCCACTGTTCCTCACCGAAGGACCGGACGGCAGCTATAAGTTGACGCCCTACGATCCGAATTTTGCAGAGAAAATGGCTAAGGTCGAAGAGATCATCGACCGCTATCGCAACACGCTCCATGTCCTGGCCAAGTGACGGACCCGGTCTGGATAGAAACACGCGACGCAATGATGTTGCACGACCGCCTGATCGCGCTGCACGGCGGTGTGGCAGGGGTGCGCGACAAAGGCTTGCTGCAATCGGCTTTGGCCCGGGCGCGGCAAATCTACGCCTATTCGGATTCGCCCGATCTCATCGAAATGGCGATGGCCCATACAGCGAGCATCGTGCGCAACCATCCATTTGTCGATGGCAACAAGCGTACCGGCTTTGTGGTCGGCATCCTGTTCCTGGAGTTGAACGGATATCACTTCACCGCCACGCAAGAGTGCGCGGCACAGTCCGTTATAGAACTGGCGGCTGGATCACTTGACGAAGCGGGCTACACGGCGTTCCTGCGCGCGAATGTCGAAACGCAGAGCGAGGATCGGAGGTAACATGTCGACCATGACCGAAGAGCAGAAGTTCTTCTTCGACCTGAAGGGCTGGATCCTCGTGCCGTCCGTGCTGACGGAGACCGAGGTCGAGGAGATGAAGGCCGAGGTGTACGCCGCGGTTGAGCCGGACTACAAGGGCAGGAACAGCGACCTGAAACAGGGTTTCCAGGGCAAGCTGGCCGATTTGCTCGATCACCCGGCCGTGGTGGGCATTCTCAACGAGATCCTGACCGAGCCGCCCTTCGTGGGGGACGACCACTACGGTTTCCGCTGCGAAAATTCCTTCCTCATGGCGCGGGAACCCGGCTGGGAATCGACCGTCAAGGGCACCGGGCTGCCCCATGTCGTACGCCCTCCGCAACAGGCCAACGCCATGCGCTACCAGGTGCAGGGCGGCAAGATCTTCGCGGGACTCACCCGGGTGGTATGGGAGCTGGAGGAGGTCAGGGCGGGGTACGGCGGCACTTCCTTTCTGAGCGGCTCGCACAAGGCCCATTTCAACTATGGCGGTCCGGATCGGTACCGCCCCAACATCAGCGAATCTCCGTGGGAAGAAAGCCTCTACGCCGCCATGGAGGATTACAGTTGTCCGCCGGGGTCCATGCTGGTTTTTACCGAGAGCCTCATCCACGCGGCGAATGACTGGACCAATACGGACAACCGGCGCTGCGCGGTGTTCAACTGCTACAACTCGATCTGGGCGCAGTGGCACCGGCTCAACCTCGACCACGAGATCATCGATAAGATGCCTCCGAAGCGCCAGTCCCTCTTCCGCGGCACGTGGCAGTTGGGGGGTGATGGGAACCGAACCTACTCGCTGGACAACCGGTCGGTGTAGACCGGCTCGACGAATCATGTCGGCCAGTGGCGCGTTCCGCTGCGTTAGTGGCCGGTGCAGCTCCGCGCAGGGCGAATACCCGTACAGGAATCCCCCATCCTTCGACAGGAATCGCAGATGACCGAAGTACCCGGCGGCCTGGATGCCGTTTCGCCACACCCCCCTTCCGTCCCGGAAAGTTCCGACCTGAAGATCACCGCCGTGGAAACCCTCATCCCCGACGACATCATGCCGGGGCTGATTCTGCTGCGGATCCACACCGACGCCGGCATCGTCGGCCACGGCGAAACCTACTACATTCCCCACGCGGTGGCCGCCGTCATCCATGACTGGCTTGCCCGCCGGTTGATCGGCAGCGATCCTTGTTCGATCGAGCACCACTGGCGGTTCTTCTATGAAAGATTCAGCGCCTTCGGCTCGCGGGGCGCCGAGATGCGGGCCCTCAGCGCCGTCGACCTGGCGCTCTGGGACCTCCTGGGCCAGGCGTGCGGCCGGCCCGCCTGGCAACTCCTGGGCGGAAGGGCCCGCGAAGCCGTACGGGTCTACAACAGCTGCGGAGGTCCCACCTATGGACGCCGGCCGCCGGGGGCGCCTTCCGAACAGGGTTGGCCCGGACACGGCGACATCGGCAAGCCCGGTCCGCTGGAAGACAACTGGGCAGCCCATAACGCAGCGGGCGACCTGGCCGAGGAACTGGTGGCGGAAGGCTACACGGGCATGAAGTTCTGGACCTTCGACCGGGCGTACCGGGCCCACGGCGGGAGCTACCTCCCCATGGCCACGGTCCGGGAATGCGTGAAGCCCCTGGAGGAGGTGCGTAAGCGGGTGGGCGACCGGATCGAGATCCTGCTGGACGGACACGGATTCTTCCAGCTTCCCGCCGCCCTGCGCATCGCCGAGGCCGTGCGGGACCTGAACCTGATGTGGCTCGAAGACGTCATGCGCCTGGACAACGTGGACACGCTCAGGGATTTCCGCGACAAGGCGGGCGTGCCGCTGGCCGTGAGCGAGATGTACATCAGCCGGGAGGACTACCGGCACGTGCTGGAGAAGAACGCCGCCGACTACCTCATGGTGGACCCCACCTGGGTGGGCGGCATCAGCGAGACCCGCCGCCTTGCCGAGATGGCCCAGGGGTACAATGTGCCGGCGGCGATGCACGACTGCACCGGCCCGCTTACCCTCTTCGCGGGTATCCACGTCGCCACCGCCGTACCCAACGTCGTCATCCAGGAATCGGTCCGGGCCCACATCAGGACCTTCTACGACCTGCTCATCGAACCCAACGTCGTCATCGAGAACGGTTTCGCCCAGCCGCCGGAGGGACCGGGCCTGGGTACCCGCCTGCGGCCGGAACTCTTCGACCCGGGACATCCGGGTTACCGGATTACGCGGATATAGGGCATCGCCGATGTGCTGCGCGGTTTAAGAGCGGGTTACGTGACTTTGAATGGGCCAATCGGAGTGTTTTTGATTACGTGAGCGACACATATACCGGCGACACATATACCGAAAGAAAACCCTCATGCTAAGCGTCGATATACTTGAAGCGAGCGAAGTTGAACGCGCCGCCGCGATATTCCACCGGGACGGATTCGTCTGCGTGGCGAATCCCCTGAGCGAGGAACAATTCGCCCTGAACCGTTCCGGCGCCGAGCGCGTGATGGCAGAGCAGGAAAAGCAGTTTGGACGCGAGAACATGAACCGGGGTTATGCGCGCCATTCATTCGGAAGCCAGTTGCACAACTGGGAATGGTGCATCCTGGTCGAATTGCCCACGATCCTGCCCATTATCGAGACGATCTGGGGGAGCGACGACTTCACCTGCACGGGCGCGGGCGGCGACTACTCCCTGCCCGGCGCGAAGGTCCAGCACCTGCACTCTGATCGGAACGCCGACTTTTTCAACGATCCACAGGGGCGAGTCACCCACAGCGATGTTCCGGCACCCTTTATCGTAATCAACTTCACCATGGTGGATTTCACCGTGGAAAACGGCGCGATCCGATTCATTCCAGGCACCCACCGGTCACCCGCGCCGATCCCCTCGCTGGACGAGGAACCGGAGTGGATGCGCAACAACCACCTGTGCGCGCCGGCGAACACGGCCATCGTCCGGGACGTGCGCTGCTGGCACGGCGGCACGGCGAATAACTCCGACATGAAGCGGCCGATGACCAGCGTGGGATATCACGCGCCGTGGTTTCGTGCCGTCGAGGAGAAAACCCTGCCGAGGAAACACTACGACCGGCTGTCCGCCCGGGGCCAATGGCTTTGCCGGCATATCGTAGAGGTAGCGTGAACCCTCGAACCGGTGACCATGATATGGCGAATCGCACGAACTGTCGGTCAGATTTCCTGTTCTTCTTCCTTTTCTCCGTCCTGTTGCTGCCGCAGGGCTGCGGAAAAGAGACCCCACCCACCAGGCCTCCGGACCCTGTACCTGCCCGGATAGTCATTTCACCTCCATCCGGTACACTCACCGCTTTGGGACAGACCCTGCAGTTGAACGCGGACGTGCTCGACACGGAAGGCAACAGGCTGCCCGGTTACGCCATCATCTGGAACAGCACGTCAACGGCGGTCGCATCCGTGGACCGCACCGGGCTGGTGACGGCCCGATCCGATGGAACCACGATGATTGTCGCCGCGTGGGGCGAGATTCGGACCAACATTACGGTGAGGGTAGTCCGCAGTCCGAGCCGGATCGTCGTAACGCCCGATTCGGTCCGATTGACCTCGATCGGCGAAACCGCGACGGTCACGGCGGTAGTCGAGGATGCCGGTGGCGCCGAGATTCCGGACGCGCCACGCGTATGGTCCAGCGATGACCCTGCCGTGGCCTCGGTGGATGAACAAGGCGTCGTGACGGCCCATATGCACGGCACAACGCGTATTACTGTTACGTCGGATATGGTTTCGAGTAGTGTGGAAGTCTCGGTCGGCGGAGTCACAACGGACCGTGAACTGCTTATCGACTTCTACAACGCCACGGACGGGCCGAACTGGAAGGACAATGCCGGTTGGCTCACCGAGCGGCCCCTGGATCAATGGCACGGTATAACGGTCGATTCGGCGGGAAACGTCGTGTCGATCTGGCTCAATCGCAACGGGCTGAAGGGGCACATACCGGCAACCCTCGGGAACCTGACGCATCTCGAGGTACTGGGCCTGGTGAACAATGAACTGGTTGGCGAGATTCCATCGGAACTGGGCAATCTCCGGGAGATGCGCCGCCTGCTGCTGCAGGTAAACCAGTTGTCGGGCTCCATTCCGTCTTCGCTGGGCGATCTGACTAAACTCGTTGTCATGGATCTTCATTACAATCGATTGATCGGCGAGATTCCAACTACCTTCGGCAAGCTCGCGAACCTTGTTTACCTTCACCTGGGCAACAACTTTCTCGACGGTCCCATTCCGCCGTCTATCGGGCAACTCGACAAGCTGGAAAGGGTTTATTTCGGCCAGAATAGACTGGTCGGTGAAATCCCTTCGGAGGTAGGCGGGTTGACCAGTTTGATCGAAATCTGGATGCAAGGGAACTTGCTGACCGGGGAAGTGCCCGGGGAACTGGGCAGTTTGAAACATCTGATCTCGTTGGATCTCAGGGACAACGCCGGTCTGCAGGGGCCCCTGCCGCGGACATTCCTGGAACGGGATCTGGTATTCCTGCACCTCTTCGGTACGCAGGTCTGTATTCCCAGGGATCCGGCGTTCCAGGAGTGGCGGCGTACCTTTCACAGCATCTACGCCCTTAACTGCGAAGCCGAACCCTAAGGGCCGCCCTGGAGTCGCTGTACTATAACGAAATCAGCGGCGGCATACCCCACATCCCCTGGCAATCTGGCAGCACTGAAGGAGCTATATGTTCAGAACAACGAGGATATGTCCGGACCGCTCCCCAATCTAGCGCACGCGCGGGCCAGGGAAGAGGGGATACCCTATCAGACGTTGCTGTCCAGCATCATCCACAAATACCTGTCCGGCCGCCTCACAGAGAAGAAGCAGAGTGATCAGGCAGCTTCCTCTCCCGTCCTCATTCGGCCAACATCCCACAGTCTCAATTACTAATTTAGGATTGATTAGTAGTACATTAGTAGTTCAACTCTTAACGTGGGTTGTTTCTGGTAAAAAAACAGGGCCGAAAGTGGGTCTTCACTGCTCCAGGGGATCTGAAGGCGAGGTTTGTGAGGGAGGGTTACTAGCTTCTGCAGGTTCGATATGCGATCCAACGAATTCTAACGCCGTCTCCAGGATCCCTCTGGATCTTTTTCAGGCATGTAATTAGGACTATAGAGCGTTCCCGATGCAGCATCGCCAAACCACCCAATCCATTGCTCAATGAACTTACTCTCATTGCCTTGGTCTATCGCCGTAAAGGGCCACGCAGCTTGGAATTCCGTACCCGAGACGGTGGAAAGTGCTTCACTAGCACTTTCCTCAGGATCCAATGCAAATGGATTATGTGCACTGGATATGCGCCTCAAAGGGCAATACATGAATGCCGTCTCAAACCAACGGTACGCGTCAGCCACCTTGGCGTCGCAATACCACAACGAATGGGACCTGCCTTCATAGCCGTGGGAATCACGTGGGATATCAATGGTTACTCTCGAAAAACACACGACATCAAATGGTAAGTCGTGGTTACGGTCTCGCCACGGAGGTCCTATATACTCCAATGAATCAATGCTTAACTTTGCTTGACTGAGTGTCCACGACCTCCCCGCGTGGTTTACGTTGGGAGCATTTTCCATAATGTATTCGTTAAGCGAGCTTACTATACGGAGTAGAGACTGTTCAGCCACTTGAGCGAGGTCGATTCGACGTGCTCTTTCGGTTTTCGCAATAGATTCTCGTCGACTCTCTTCGGCTCTCCGATTAACCACCACGGCATTGGCCTGCTGAAGCTTCTTGGCCGCATCGGAGCCCGGCAAAGCAACATTCTGCAATCGTTGCATTATGTTTTTCGGCGTTGGTCGTGATTCGGCCACCTTATAAAGACATTCGACGATCAACGATCTGAGATTTTCGGGTATTTCCTCAAGTGGCTCTGGATCAACATTCAAATGCTGATGCCGATAGTCCTCCAGTTGAGGCCCATGGAAGGGCCGTTTCCCGGCAAGCAACTCGTAAGCTACCACTCCCAATGCGTAAACGTCGGTAGCACTGGTTGCGCGTTCGTTTCTCCACTGCTCAGGAGCCGCGTAAGGCCAAGTCATGTAGTATTTGCGCGTGTCCACAGCTGTCGTAGCCTCCGCATATCGCGAAATGCCGAAATCGGCGAGACACCAGGTATGGTTCAGCAACAGGATGTTCGATGGTTTTATATCTCGATGGACGATATTATCCTTTACGTCTACCAGACCTACAAGGGCTTCTGCGACATTTCGTAAGATCTTCTTTGCTTCTTCAACTTCGAATCGCCCGCCTTTTTCTTCTATATAGTCACTTAGCGACTTGTCCGCCTCCGGCATGATGAGAACCCACTTATCACCCCATTCACCCCGGTCAAGTACCGGTACTACATTAGGTAAATCTTCTAGGTTTTCGAACAGAAGCTCCCGTTCGGCCCCGGGAGATTTTGGAATGAACTTGGCAACCGCTCGTTCTCCTTTCGCGGATTTTGCTCGGTGTATTACTCCAAAGCCACCTTCGTCTATCTGTTCTTCAATATGCCAACTCGAGTTTTCCAGCCTGATGATCTTGTCTTTTAGATTCTCATTCATGGATTATTCCGCACCAACGCAAGTTCGACAACAAGTGGTATGGTAACGCTCTCATCTACCACATCAAAAGCGGATCAGACGAACGGGGAAGTTCCTGAGGTTACCAGTTGGACGGAGCATGCTCAACCAATATTGAGAGAAAGACAGCACGCGGCTTCGTCCTACTCGTCTGTGTTCGGAAACACACTCGAACCTTCAAACAACTCGATGATCTCCAGATCGTCATCGAAATCGGGGGCCATCCACACCTTACCCTTCCAAGCACCGAGTTTGCGTTTGTCCTGATCTAGTTGGTATGGCACCAGCCGGACACAGGGCCTGCCTGATTTGCATATTACAACCTCTTCGCCCTGGGCAACGAGTTCCACGAGCTTCGATAGCTGAGATTTGGCGTGTCGTAGATCGACCTGCATATCATCCAGTCCTTTCGAGATAATGCTCCCGTTCCAGACTAACGAATATATCACCGATAAGTCAAGCGCTCCAGGAGTCTTGCTTGGTTGTGACGAATCTTTCGATTATCCGATGGGTCGATGTCTTCAGGGACCGCCGAGTCCTAGGACGGCCTTCCGTTCGAATTACGGAAATCGTCCTCACGAGGCAGTTCAAGTGCGTATTGACCGGCCACTGAGTTCTTCCTATATTCCTTCGTGTCGGCATGTCGTCTCACACGTCGGTCAATGACCTCCACGACCCCGTTCTGGTTACATCCGACCCATGACGAACAGCGAGCATACATCATTCCGAATGAAAACCGTCGATTCAAAGAGAAAGTCCAGACGGTCGGTCGCCGTCGACCTCTTCTGCGGCGCCGGCGGGCTTTCCTTTGGAATGAAGCAGGCCGACGTCCAGATATGTGCCGGCATCGACAGCGATCCCGCCTGCCGGCACCCCTTCGAAGCGAACGTCGGAGCGAAGTTTCACGAGCGGGACGTTGCGGAACTTTCGGCCGATTTCGTAGGTTCGCTCTTCCCGGACGAATGCGTTCGGATACTCGCAGGTTGTGCACCGTGCCAGCCCTTCTCTTCCTACACCAACAGGACCGCAGTCCGAGAACGCGATTGGCAACTTCTCGTCAAGTTCGGAGAAATGGTTACCGCGCTGGAGCCGGATATCGTGACGATGGAGAACGTATCGCGGCTGGAACGGTACCCGGTCTTCGACGAATTCCTCCGCGTCCTCGAGGACGCAGACTACGAATGCAGTTGTAAAGTGATCCGATGTGCCGAATACGGCGTCCCGCAGACCAGGAGACGTTTGGTACTGCTTGCGTCAAAGCTCGGCAAGATCCACCTGGTGCCCGCAACGCACTCGGAAGATGAATTTCAGACGGTAGAGGATACGATCCGGCACCTGGAGGGGATAGAAGCAGGCGGCGCTTCGGCGGCAGATCCCATGCACCGATCCAGTGGCCTGTCGATGAAGAACCTGGAGCGGATTCGCAGTTCGAAACCCGGGGGTACGTGGCGCGACTGGGAAGAAGGCCTGCGGGCGGATTGCCACGCCAGGGCGTCTGGACGCACCTTCCCCAGCGTCTACGGTCGTATGAAGTGGGACGAACCCGGTCCTACCATCACGACGCAATTCCACGGATTCGGCAACGGTCGATTCGGCCATCCCGCGCAAGACCGTGCCATTTCCCTGCGCGAAGGCGCCCTCCTGCAGACCTTCCCTGAAGATTACTCCTTCGTTCCGACGGTCGAAGAGGTCCGCATAGATGCGCTCGCCAGGATGATCGGCAACGCGGTTCCAGTGAAGCTCGGAGAAGCGATCGGCAGATCGATAGTCAGCCATCTAGAGACCCATCATGAGTGACGACAGCGAACGCAAATACCGGATGACGCTGAGCCTCAGCGTCCTCAAGCATCTGGGCTTCGGCCTCTACAGCAACGTTCCCGCGGTACTGTCTGAAGTGGTTGCGAACGCGTGGGACGCCGACGCACGGAAAGTATCCATCAAAATCGATCCGTATCCATCTGGCGGAAAGATCATCATACAGGATGATGGCCACGGGATGACCGTCGCGGATGCCAATGAAAGATACCTGCACGTGGGATATGAGCGACGCAAGGCAACAAACGGCGCGCGAACCCCCCGACTCCGCAGGCCAGTGATGGGGCGCAAGGGCATAGGGAAGCTGTCGCTCTTCTCGATCGCCAGAACTGTAGAGGTCCACAGCATCAGAGAATCAGAACGCCATGGTTTCAGGATGGACGTCGGGAAGATCGAAGAAACGATCAAAGATGGTGACGGGGGCGAGTACTTTCCCGATCCCGTTTCATCCGAAGACGTGGATCTGGATGTTGGTACCAGGATCGTACTGACCAACTTGAAACGCCAACTGCATCGATCTGGCAAGGCGCTGCGGCGAAGGCTCGCCCGCAGGTTCAGCATCATCGGTCCAGGGCACAGATTTGAGATCGAACTGGACGGACGGCCGATTACGATAGAAGATCGCGAATACCATGATAAGGTCCAATACATCTGGACGTTCGGGGATCGCGGGAGTGAATTCGCGTCCGTCGCCACCAACCTGGATCGCCATTCGCCGCGACAAGGAATGATTGAAGTCGATGGCGAGACATTCGAAGTCGATGGATGGATTGGCACGGCATCGGAAGCCGGACAGTTGAAAGATCAGGACACGAAGGAAAGCATCAACAAGATCGTCATCATGGTTCGAGACAAGCTGGCCCAGGAAGACGTCCTCGAAGATTTCGGTGAAGGGGGCGTCTACAGCAAGTACATAATCGGCGAAATACACGCAGACTTCCTGGACTTAGATGATAAAGAAGATATCGCAACGACCAGTCGACAGCGGATCATCGAAGACGATCCCAGGTACGAAGCCCTGAGGTCGAAACTCCTCGAATACCTGAAGGAAATCCAAAGTGAGTGGACTGATTTGAGAAATGCGGGTGGACGAGACGTCGCGATGGAATTCGCTCAGATCAAGGAGTGGTATCGGAATCTGAACCCGGATCACAAGAGATCCGCTGAAAGATTGTTTGGAAAGATCAATCGGCTGCCCATTGACGACGAAAGCGAGAAGAGACAACTGTTTATTAGCGGTATCTTGGCGTTTGAGAGTCTCAGGCTTCGTAGTCTGTTGCATCGGCTAGACGAAGTTTCAGTTGAGAACCTTGGTATGCTCGGGGAGGTTTTCCACCAACTGGATGATCTCGAGGCGAGCGCATACTATCAGATCGCGAAGGATCGCTTGGAAGTCATTAGCAAGCTCACGAGCCTGACTGACGACAATGCGAAAGAAAGAGCTTTGCAGGAGCATCTCTACAAGCACCTGTGGTTGCTTGATCCGTCGTGGGAACGTGCCACGCATACCGAGCGCATGGAATCACGTATCTATAACGCTTTGGACGCGGAGTACGAATCGCTTGCTGAAGAACAACGAGAAGCACGTTTGGACATCTACTATGCTACGACTGGTAATAAGCATGTTATCATCGAACTCAAACGCGCTGCGAGAGTATTGGATACAAGCGATCTCTATGGACAAATATCAAAGTACCAAAGAAGTGCGAAGAAGGTCCTACGGGATCTGGATAGGATCAACGAGCCGCTTGAGTTTGTCTGCGTCGTCGGGAGGCCTTTAAAAGACTGGGATGATAATCCGGATGGGCAAGAGACCTCGCGTAGATCACTTGAAGCCTTGAATGCACGAGTCGTCATGTATGATCAACTCATCCAGAACGCATTAGAAGCCTATCAGGACTACGTAGATAGAAGGGATGAAGTTGGAAGGGTATATGATCTCATTACCGCTATTTCATCAGAAGACGTTCAGGCAATCGGCCAGATTCCAAATTGAAGTATCAAGCCTTGGCGATGTGATTCAGAATCGCAGACGTTGCTTCTTCCGTACTGACATGCTCCCATATCCTGATTACTTGCCACCCCAGTGCCCGTAGCCCCGCATCTGTCTTTCGGTCTCTTTCGACGTTTTGAAGCAACTTCGGTATCCAATATTCTTCATTGGATTTTGGGACGGTACCGTGCTCGGGGCATGAATGCCAGAAGCAGCCATCCACGAAGATTGTGATCTTCTGCTTAGTGAATACGATATCCGGATGTACCGTCTTGCCATTCGATAGCCGAATGGGATAATCCTTCCGAAATCGCAGTCCACAATGGTGCAGCGACGACCGAAGCCTGATTTCTGGCTTGGTGTCAACGCGACGATTCGCCCGCATCTTGTTGGATGCGGCTATGCTCGTTGGTTGGGCAACTGGAAGGGGTGGCTTCGGTTGCATCTGATCGAGTTTAGTGCAATTGGCAATAGGATGTATGGGACTGGTCAGGGTTTCACGACTAATCGCCTTGTCGTCGATTGACAGGTATGAGAGCACACGATCTGACGTCTGGCGCTGGCGCGAACGGCATCATAGCAAGAAAGGCCGATCCAATGTCAAGTGTTTCGATTCGACATCAATCAGATTACACCGCCACAACCGTCTCCGTATCCCCGGCTTCCAACGCATTCATATACGCTAGGATCAAATCCTTCGTACGGTAGAATCCGTAGGTCTGCTCATCGTCTCGTCGAACGATATTAAAAGTGTCGAGAACATATCCTGCGTCGTCCCGGGAAAGGCCATATAGAAGGAAGTAGAGTGCATCCAAACGGGCCCGCAGGTGCAGGCGTTCCTCTTTGTTCCAGATGAAGGGTGGTCCGTCGTAGCCTAGTCTGCGAGCGAACGGAGTCATGTCACGGGCTGTGTATGTCAGACGGAGCACATGATCTAAGACAATATCGCCTGCCGTATTAACACCAAGTGGAAGGTCGTATCTGGTTCGAGCAATAAAAGGAAGTTGTTCGACGATGTACCAGTTCAGGCTAGTGCCATGGATCTTTTGCCTGGCAATGTAGTCCAGGCAGATCGCATTCAAATTCGATACTAAAGCAATCTGACACATAGGCCAATTGTTACACTGGCTTGTCTGCTCAACAAGTAGAGGAACTTTGTTCCCGAAGCCGGCTAGGGGGACAATCGATGCGATAACTGTTCGCGCGTCTGTAGATCTGGCGATGTCACGAAATCCCAAACTGAAGCCACAATTCGTTGGCAGAATCTCCGCAACAATGTTTGACGGAACCCAGTACTGTGTCTGGGGCAAGAAATCTGTTTCGGCGTGTTGAGCTTCAGTAACTACGTCACTTAGATATGGGTTATGAAGATTCCCAGGATTTACTCTAACAGAACTAGCTCGATGGTCAAATTGCCAGATCATACGGCCTTGGTATAGTGGTAGATATACATTGTTTCCCCGCTTCCAACGGTTTCCCTGAACAGGATAGAAACCATCTTCTTCAAGTTGCGCGGAAGTCCGGAACAGATTCGAGTCATTGGTCATATCAAACATGCGCACATACTTCACCGGCCATGTTCGACACTCCTCGTCACCAGATCGGTCAACCAGTACGGGATGTCGTTCATAGATACCGCGGGTGATTTCGGCGTCACGGCGGTTTCGAAATACGGGCGCGGTGCCGGTGTTCGGGTTCACTCGCGCGAAGTCGTCGGGAGCCAGCGGGAAGCAACGGTCCGGATCGTCAATCGTCTCCGCATCGTGGAGGAAGAAAGCGCATTCGGTCTGGTCGAATCGTCGATCATCCCCACCGAAGATGAAGGCGCAGAATTTGAAACGGGAATCCACGTCCGGGAAGAAAGGAGGTTGGCTGGTGCCGAGGCGTCTGTTCTCGAAATCGTACAACCCCGATATACGGCCATTCGTGGAAAAGGATTTGAAGAATGCGGCAGAGGTCTTGTCGGCATAGATGCCCGATGGTGTGAGCAGACCAACCAGCCCACCGGGTTTGACTAGGTTCATCGACCGTTCTACGAACAACGAATAGAGGTTGATGTCCCCTCCTCCCAGCAGCGGATACTCGCCCGATGCTCGAATCAGTCGTCCCAGGCTGTCGGCTCGTTCCTTCGCTTCGTCGAATGCGGACGCCAAGGGATCGCCCGCGGCGCGGAGGCGTTCAATCTCCCTCCTGCGGGCTGCGGCGGTGGGTGCACGGGCCAGATCGGGATCGCGGGTCGCGAACCACTCCACCTCCTGCAGTTTGATCCGATCCCACGGCGGGTTGCCAATAATGGCGTCGAAACCGCCGTCCGAGCGCACATTCGCCCAGTATTTCCACACACCAGGAAATGCGGCCTCCCAGTGGAGGAATCGTTCGCGGTCAGCGAGGTCTCTTGCCTGGTGCCAGAACTCGTTGAACTGGGACCAGTAGCCTTCGGATTTTGGGGGGACGCTAACATCCAGTTGATCCGGCCCACGACTCAGTAATTCGTACTGGCTTCCCGGATACCACCCGAGTGTGTCTGCCAACGGTCTTTCTACAGATACAAGTTCTTTTTGTTTCAATCCGGCAGTCAACCAGCGCCTGCTCGTCAGGAAGTCCAGCAGACCTCGCAGGTCCGCCGTGGTTTCCTCCACCTGATCGAAGAGCGAAGCCGACTCCCTCACCTCGGAAACGTCCGAGTCGGACATTTCCTCGATCATCTTCATGCTGCTGGTGGCCGCTTCTGCGGCAGCGATCACAGTACTGGTAAACATCGTGCCCAGTCTCTCCAGCTCGGAAACAACGTCTCCGACGCGAAACCCGATCAGCGAGTCTCCCCACCGGAGATGGTGGTCGAGGAAGGACAGCGGTGCCCCGACGGTGAAGCTGTGCAGCCACAGCGACACCTTGGCGAGTTCTACGGTCAACCGATTTTTGTCGACCCCGTAGATGCACCGCTTGAGCACCATGCGCCGGATGATCGCCTGATCTGTGAGTTGAGATTCGTCGATGACCCAGTTGGATTCTCCTGCGCGTTGTATGATTTCACCACGTATCCGGTCTATCCTGCCGACTAGAGGCGACTCGTACGCTCCATCCAGCCATGTCGGCACGGTCGGGACGTATTCGATCAATTCGGCGACGTAATCGGAAAGGAAGTCCACCGCGGTAACCAGGAAATGGCCGCTGCCCATTGCCGGGTCCAGTACCTTGAGCTCCAGGACCGCTTCGGCGGGATCGTGTCTGGACAAGGCGGCTTCCCTGGCATGCCTGGGGCGACGATCTCTCCTGAGCGCATCTGACTTCTCCTCGAAAGCCTTCAGCCGTTCTTCCACCAGTGGTTTCAGCGTGTGTTCCACGATGAGGTCAACGAGCTCCTGGGGCGTATAGAAACTCCCCGTGTCCCTGCGGGCATAGGAGTTCGGCCGTATAGCCACGCCACCTTCATCGTCCTGCGCCAACTCGCGTTCCAACAGGCGTTCGTAGATGGATCCAAGTTGCTGCACCGACATGTCGCGGTAGTTGACGAAATGGCGTGTACCGTCGATCTCCCTGTGGCTCATGGCATGGATGACGGGGGCGATCACCGCGTCGGGCAGTCGCACGTTTCCGAGCATCGGAGCGGTGTCTTGGGAGAAAAGACCGCCATTGTACGGCGGCAATCCGATGGAGGGGTCACCTTGGTCGATCACCCGGAACAGCTCGACGAGGCGGTTGTAGTAGTTCGCCGCGGTACCCGAAAAGGTGTCGCCTTGAGACATCCGGTCTGCGATGTCGTCGCGGACGCGTTTGCGAAGACCGTAGTCGTCGTACCGCTCGTCGTTCACGGGGAGCAGACCCCGATCCTCGGCGTACAGGACGAATAGCAGACGGTACAGGAAGATCAGGGCAGTATTGCGGATTTCTTCCAAATCCCCGGAGGATTCGTTGGTGAATCCATTGACCAGGGCAGGGAAGACCTCGTCGAAGACTACCTCGGAAAGATCTCGGGCGACCCGCTCCTCGTACCGGCGGCCTTCCGCCAGAGCCGCTTCAAGGAAAGTCGTTGTCGCGCCTTCGTGAAGTGTGTAGGACTCACGGCGGAACAAAAGAAGGAAGGTCCGCAAGCCGTCGTCGTCACCCGATTGGATCAATTCGGTCAGATTCACCTCGAAGTAGCCGCTTGCCCGAGGTCTTGCGCGGAAGTCATACAAACGCCAGACTGCACCGTTGGTTAGCATGCCCCAGCGGATCCGCCCGTCTGTAACGCTATCTGCTGTGGCAAGATATCGAAGGATCTGTCCATGTGGCGTACCGGTTTTCTCGTTGTCGTTACTGTCTCTCTTGTCCAGCGGCAAACCGAAACGCTTGCTTTCCTGCACAAGAAGTGCATCGAGATAACGATCGTTCGAGTTCGGGCGAGCTGCGGCTGTGGCTTTTGATTCGGCGTCCGTGAAGAGGAGGTGATCGGGGATGTCCTCCCCGCCGCTCGTGCCTTGCTGCGGCAAATAGTCCGTCCAACCCAGTGATTCCAGAATAGGGCGAATCAGGTCCTGCTCGGTTGTGGCTTCGTTGGGTTCGACGGACTGGGAAAGAGCATCTAACAGTTGTCGGATCGTGTCTTTGAAATCGGTAAATGCTTCCGGCTGGGTTGCAGAGGAATTCCAGTCGTCCGTTTCCTTAATGCCGTCGGTGAGGAAGTATTGAGTGAATAGTTGGCCGGGCATAGTGATCCATTACAACCAAAGGGAAGACCAGAAGCGTAACGAAACGTACTAAAAGGTTATTTCAGCCGGCTTGAATTTCCGTCTGCCACCCCTACCGCTCCCACGTCCTCTTCTTATCATCCGCGCAGGTAATGGTCAGCGCCGGCCCCAACTTGTCGATACTGAGGCGCAGGCTGTCGCCGTCCTGCACGGGACTCAAGGCGTAGTGGTGCGTGCCGGTCGAGACGACGTCGCCGGGCTCGAGGGTGACCACAGCGGTCACTTCGGCCAGGACTTCGGGAAGGTGGCGTGCCATTTCCCCGGTGGAGAAGTCGTGCTTGAGGTTGTCGTTGATCCACATCTTCGCGGGCAGGTCGTTGGCGTCGCCCACCTCGTCGGCCGTGACCAGCGCCGGGCCCATCGGGCCGAAGGTGTGCCAGCTCTTGCCGAGGAAGAAGCCGCCGGGCAATCCGCGGGCCGAGACGTCGATGAACTGGGTGTAACCGAAGACGTGGTCCAGGGCCTCGCTCTCGCTGAGCTTGCTGGCCCGCTTGCCGATGACGAGGGCGAGTTCGGGCTCGAAGTGGAAGACCGAGGCGTCCGTGTCGGGCAGTTCCACGACCGCGTCCTGGCCCATGACGGAGGTGTTGGATTTCAGGAAAGCGTTGAAGGTCTCCTTGGTGGGATGATCCGGTTCGATGTAGTTCCCTGCCAGGCAAAGCAGTTGTCCCGGACGCGGTAACGGCGCCCGCAAGCTCACTGCGGACAGCGGCGTACCGGCCTGTCCCTGCGCGGCCTCGGCAATGCGACCGCAGTAAGTGTCCCAGCCGCTGATGACCGCTTCGACCTGGGCCTGGGCACTGGACGCACCAGTATCTGAAACCGCGGACGAAACGTCGATGATCGCGTCGTTCTCGATGACGCCCAGGGTATAGTCGTTGTAGTATGCCAGTTTCACGAAAGCCTCCTGTCTGCGGATGAAATTTGGTTTTTGGCGGAGACCTGACTTCTGTCAGATCAATAGCCGTATTCCATTCTCATGAGAAGTGGGTCGAATCAAGCCTAGATTTGGTTTCGTGTCAACTCTTATGTATGTACAGGTAACGCCAATGTGGTTCTTGACAATTACTCGACTGTGTTTAATTGAAAATAAACAAGCAATCCATCCACAGTTACGACTATATTAGAATAGATCTGAATCATATCGCGTTAGTCCTATCTCGTACCGTTCACCGAGTCGATTTCGAGTCTACAATAGTAGAAGAATCTAATACATGAAAATAGTACCCGATCTGGACACTTGGATACTGTTCCTTGTACTAATCGTACCTGGACTCATTTCGATGCATGTGTATCGAATACTGTTTGCAGCTCGAAAAATCGAGTGGAAAGCCGGTCTGATTCAAGGACTTTTTTACAGCAGTCTCAACCTGGTTGCGTGTTTCCCGATTCTTATCCCAATTCACCAGACTGGATTCTGGGAGTCTCACCCATACCTTTACACCGCTGGCTTGATGACCGTTCTTCTAGTACTACCTGTAGCATGGCCCTTCTTGTACAGGTGGCTAATCAAATGGAAATGGCTGGCTTCAAAGATCCAGTTGCCGTATGACACAGCATGGGATTTCTTCTTTGAGCGTAGAATCCCTGTATTTGTTCTATTTCAACTAAAGAACGGGTCTAAAATCGGTGGGTACTATGGACTAAGATCCTATGCAACCTCATTTCCGACCGAAGGCGATATCTACGTCGAAACGGTTTACCGTGTAGATGAAGAGGGGAAATTTAAAGAACCCATAACCGACACTGATGGAGCGATCATTCGTAAAGACCAATACGATCTGATCGAGTTTTTTAAATCACCGCAGCAGGAGGATTAGTACAATGGCACAGAAAAAAGAAACAAATGGAATCGTTCGGAGACCGGCCCAGCCATTTACTGAGGATAGGGGCGGATATCGACCCCATCAGAAAGGTTATCAGCCTCTTTCTACTACACCATCGGAACAAAGTCCAACGTCCGAGTCGAGTCCTCCAAAACCACCTGTTGGTGGAACGGGCCAGTCATCTTCATCGAAAAATTCTACAAGTCACGGCAAGTAGTAAGTGCCTCCTAAAACGTATACCGCACCCCGGCCTGCACCTGCCACCGGGACGAGAGGTTGGTGGTCTGAAATACGTCCTCGCGATCAATCGAACCGTCCTCGTTGGCGTCCCTGACCCGGAGGTCCATGTCCAGCCTGCCCTGTTCGTCGTATCCGTCGAAATTGAACAGACCGGCGGCGTCGAACCGCACGTAGCGGCTCTGGCCCCAGTCGCTGTTGACCAGGTTGGCCAGGTTCAATACGTCGAGCGTCAATTCGAAGTGATGGTTTCGTATTGAAGGCAATTGCTGGATCAGGCGCAGGTCCAACCGGTTCCGCCAGGGGGAACGGCTCGCGTTTCGCTGGACGATGCCGCCCCGGGCCGCGTGCAGCGCGGGATCTGAATCAATGAAGGCGTCGATTGCCCGCCACTCGTCGCCTGTGACCTCCGCGCTCACATCGCTCCTGCTTGCGGGGATGTAGGCGAGATCGTTGCCCCGGATGCCGTCGCCATTCACGTCGTCGGAATACATGTAGCTGTACGGATCTCCCGCGCTGCCTTCGTAGAAGACGGAGACGGTCGTGGCGAGTCCCCGCCCGAATTCGAACTTCCAGGACCCGCTGGCCAGGACCCGGTGCCGGACCTCGAAATCGGACGTGGCGGTCGTCTCGCCGTTGGGGTCGTCGGTCTCATTGTACTGCCAGTTGGAGATGGCGCGGCTGGACCGCCCGCTGTTGATGTCCTCGGCGTCCTGGAACACGTAGGCCACGCTGCCGAAGAGCCCGGGAAGAATAGGGGTGTTCTGTCCCTTGCGCAGCCTCAGCGTCAGGTTGACCTGACGGCCCTTGTTTGTATTCTCCAGGAGTATTACGTTGGTGAAGTCCCCGCTGACCTTATTGCCTCCGTAGTCGGCCCGTCCGTCCGGCGTCCTTCCCGTCGGCCGGCCGTCTGCGCCGATGTTGAGGTTGCGGAAACGTACTTCGTCGAGGTTGCGGGCCAACAGCACTTCCACCGTGCCGACCAGGTCCAGCGGCAGCCTGCGGTCCAGGGCGAGGTTGGCGCGAAATACCCTAGGCAGCCTGAAATCCGGATCGATGACGTTGACCTCCGAGGTCTGGGGCGCGGTGAGACCGCCGTCCAGCGGAAGCGGTTGCGCGAAGGGATCCGCCACGAACGCGGGGACGTCCTGGTCCCGAAATGTCGCGAGATCGATGCGGGAGAAGTCCACCCCGGTGTTGCTGTAGGCGTTGGAAAGCCAGACGGCCGGCGGAAGACCCGCGAAAACGCCGCCGCCGCCGCGGACCTGCGTCCCACGGTCCCCTCCGGCGTCGAAATTGAACCCGAAACGGGGAGACCAGAGCACCTGGCCGCCCGGGGTGCGGTCCGTCCTGTGGCCGACGAACTGGCTGGAGAAACGGTCGTTGGCCAGGGGTTCGGTCGGAAGGACCGGCACATCGGCCCGCAATCCGAAGTTGAGATTCAGGCGCGGGCTGACCCTCCAGTTATCCTGGGCGTAGAATCCCAGCTGCACGTAGTCCCACGCGGCGCGTGGCCGTTCGACGCCGGGTACCCTGGAACGACTCAGGAGGTATCGGGCAGGCGTACCTTGCTCGAAAGCCTCGATACTGTCGAACTCGTAGGCCCCGTAGTAGTCCTGTATGAACAGGTTGTCGAAAGAGATGAACTCGTTGTGCGTACCAATCGTTATAGTATGATCCGCCCTGAACAGGTGAAGGTCGTTGGTAAATTCAATAGTGTCCTGGTCCAGCGTATTTGCCTGGGAGAAGCGCTCCACGCCGAGCCGCACCTCGCCGAGGAACGTGCCGTCCGGTTCTTCGAGATCGATCTGGACCTGGGGGAAGAAAGCTGAAAGCGGCGATCTCTTGTCCCGCACGCGGCTGTAGGATATCCGCGCTTCATTCGCCAGGCTGCCGGAGAACGTGCTGTTGAGTTGCACGACGGAGGACTGGATGGTGTTGTCGCGCTTGAACTGGTTGCTGGTCAGCGTAAAGATGGTGCGGCCCCGGCGCAGGCCGTCGTCCAGGTCGCCGGTGACCAGATTGTGGCGCAGCGTGAGCCGGTGCCTGGACGACAGGTTGACGTCCAGCCGCGCGAAGATCTTTTCGTTCTGCGTATCCTGCGAGAATGGGTTGAATCCGCCGGCGTCGTAACCGTATCTGTCGCGTGCGATATCCACGATCCGCTGCAGATCCGCCGAGTCTGCCCCAAAGCGTATGGGTTGGCCCGAATCCGCCGGTCCCGCGCTCGAAAGGCTCGAACGTCGCCTCAGCTCTCCGTTGACGAAGAAGAAGGCCCGGTTCCTGGCCACCGGACCGCCGAGCCTGAAACCGAGCTGGTAGTCGGTGAAGTCTCCGAATTCGTCTCCGTCCAGGTCGCCGACCAGGGATTCGTTCCGGCCGAACCAGTATACGGAACCCCGGATCCGGTTCGTTCCGCTGCGTGTCACCGCGTTGATAAGGCCGCCCGCGAAGCCACCGGAACGGACGTCAAAGGGGGCCACCTGCACCTGGAATTCCTCGATAGCGTCGAGGCTGATCGGCTGGGCGCCCACCTGTCCCGTGGGCAGTCCCTCTCCCGTCAACCCGAAGGCGTCGTTCAGCACCGCGCCGTCTACCTGGAAGTTGTTCAGGCGGTTGTTCTTGCCCGCGATGCTCTGCCCGCCGGCTTTCGAAGCCGCTTCGGGCGCCAGCCGCGTGTAGTCGTGTATGCTCCGGGCGATGGAGGGCAGCCGGGCAATCTCGTGGGTCGTGACGTGGGTCTCGGTACCGGTGTTCGATGCGCTGAGCACCTCGTCCCGGTGAGCCGTGACGATGATCTCGCCGGCCTCGATGCCCTCCCTGTCAAGCCGGAAATCCGCACGCAGACTCTGGCCCATGGTCAGGGTTACATCCCGGCGGACGGTGGTCTGATACCCGATATAACTGACCCGGATTTCATACGGACCTCCGGTCCTGAGTCCCGCAATGTTGTATCGCCCGTCGGCACGGGAAAACACGCCCGAGGAGACTCCCGTGGGCACGTGCAGGACGACCACGGTGGCGTCGGGGAGCGGCACACCGGTGTCGTCCAGGATCATGCCGTTGAGCGCCGCGGTCGTAATGCCCTGAGCGAGAGCCAGGGCCGGCTGGATCAGGACGAGGACCAGGAAAGTCCGGCTCGGGATTCGCATGGCCCGAAACCTCCATGTTCGATAAATCGTTTCACAATTCCGGGAACGTCGGATATAATACCCCTCAAGCCCGAGAACGAAACTGAAAATTTCATCCTCTTTCATTGTTCGCGCAAATTCGTCCGGTCACATTATGACCGTCCTCTTGTCGGGACTAACAGGTTGAATGTCAAATAGAAGAAGGAGTCCACCATGGCGCTGATGGAAATCGAACCCGGTATCAAGGTCGCGGGACAGATGTCCCCCGAACCGACGCAAGAGGACCTGGAGTTCGCCCGGCAACTCGGCATTGAATACGTCTGTCTCTGGACGGACGGCGAACACGCCAACTACGACTATTTCATGAGCCGGCGGGAGATCTACGAGGACGCGGGCATAAAGATATACGGCTTCGGGAACAGCGACGTGCACAACCAGGACGCCATCGTGCTCAACCTGCCGAACCGGGACGCAAAGGTGGAACAGTACATGCGCTACATTCGCGACCTCGGCAGGGCGGGCATTCCCTATACGACCTACGCCCACATGGGCAACGGGATCTGGAGCACGGAGCGGGAGACCACCCGCGGCGGCGCCTCGGCCCGGGGTTTCGACCTCGCACAGGCCGAAGAAGGCCACTGGGGCGGCCGGCTGTTCAAGATGCCGCTTACCCACGGACGCGTGTACAGCGAGGACGAGATCTGGGACAATTTCGCCCATTTCATTGGCGAAGTCGCGCCGGTGGCGGAGGAAGCGGGCGTCCGGATCGGCATTCATCCGGACGATCCTCCCCAGCCGGAACTCGGCGGCATACCGCGTTGTATCTTCAGCAGTTACGACGGATACTACCGGGCCATGGAAATCGCCGACAGCCCGAACGTGGGGCTCTGCTTCTGCATCGGATGCTGGCTCGAAGGCGGATCGCTGATGGGCAAGGGCGTGGAGGACGCGCTACGCCACTTCGGCGAGCAGGGCAAGGTCTTCAAGGTCCATTACCGGAACGTGGACCAGCCCCTGCCCCATTTCGTGGAAACCTTTATCGACAACGGCTACTTCGACATGTACCAGGCCGCGCGGGTCCTGGAGGAAACCGGTTTCTACGGGGTCATGATACCGGATCACATCCCGGAGATGGCGGGAGACGGCCGGATCGGCTACGCCTATTCCATCGCGTACATGAAGGCGCACGTGGACCGGGCGCGGGCGGAGTGCGCCGCCGCGTGAGCGCACAGGCCAGCGGGACTTGCAAGATCGCGCCAGTGAGATGCCTTGTTCCTGACCTTGCCAGAGGAAGGACCTGCGCGCGTCATGAACGAACTGAACGATTTCCTCACCCACCTGCTCATTGAACGGGGACTGTCGCCGAACAGCCACGAAGCGTACCGTCGTGATCTGACCTCCTACAGGAGCCATCTCGACCGGCGGGGGATCGCTTCCTTCTCCGACGCCACACGCCAGGACGTCCAGGGATTTATCGCGTACCTCCGAAGGCGAGGCCTCGCGCCTTCTAGTATCGCGCGGCACGTTTCGGCGGTACGGATCTTCCACCGATTCCTTATCGGCGAGGGGCTGGCCACGGACGATCCGACCGAGCACGTCAGGGTTCCCAAGCAACCCCGTCGCCTTCCGGTCGTTTTGAACCGGGAGGAAATCGGGCGGTTGCTCGAACAGCCGGACCATACGACGTCGCTGGGACTGCGCGACCGTGCGATGCTCGAATTCATGTACGCCACCGGTCTGCGCGCGTCCGAATTACTGGATTTCAGGCGGCCCGACCTGCTCTTCGACGCGGGGCTGGCGCGTATCTTCGGGAAGGGCGGCAAGGAGCGCCTGGTACCGGTGGGCCGCCAGGCGATCAACGTCATCCGAAACTACCTGCACAAAGTTCGACCCGCCCTGGCCTCTCCGAAAAGCGGTGAGTTGCTCTTCCTGAACGCCCGTGGAGGCCGTCTGTCCCGCATGGGCCTGTGGAAGATCATGGATACCTACGTGGAACTCGCCGGCCTGGAAAAAAAAGTCAGTCCCCATACCATGCGCCATTCCTTCGCCACTCATCTCCTGGAAGGCGGCGCCGACCTCCGTGCCGTCCAGGAAATGCTCGGCCACGTGGACATCGCCACGACGCAGATCTACACCCACGTGGACCGCGAATACCTCAAGGACGTGTACGCCCGATACCATCCGCGTGGATGATCATTTCGATTTGTTTGTGAAGAGGGCTACCGTCCTGCCGCCCGTCAGGGCCGCCGCGACGACGGCCAGCACGCAGCAGAACAGGGCGAACACGTCGCCGTAGCGGGTGTAGAACGTAGGTTCACCCCGGTTGGGATGTACATTCGCGACGGTGGTCGTGGCGACCATCATCGGTGTTGTGCCATAGACGGCGCCAGTGGCGGAGATGAACCCCGAAATGCCGGTGTTCGCCGCGCGTATGATCGGCGTGCCGGTCTCCACTGCACGAAGCACGGCCATGGAGAAGTGCTGGCTGGGGGCGGAGGAGGTTCCGAACCAGGCGTCGTTGGTCATGACCACGAGCACGTTTGCGCCGTTCAGAGGAAACCGCCGGACCAGGTCAGGGAAGATGGATTCGTAGCAGATGACCGTACCGATATGCATGTCCTGTCCGGTGAGCGGCATCACGGTCAGTTCGTCGCCGGGCGTGAGGTCTCCGATCGCGCCGGTCAACCCGGACAGAAAGGAGAACAGACTCGGTATCGGCAGATACTCGCCGAAGGGCACCAGGTGCATCTTGCTGTAGGAACTCACAATCCCCCTCTGGGGAAGCAACAGAAAAGCGCTGTTGTAGATGTCGTTTTCGCCGGATCGGTAGCCCAGCGCACCGGTAAGCAGCGGAACACCCGCTTCGTCGGTCAAAGCATGTACCTGTTCGTTATATTCCTCATATGCCGGACTCTCCAGCCAGAAGGTCATCGCCGTCTCGGGAAACACGATGAACTCGGGGTCCTGGGGCAGTATCGACCGCGTCAGATCCCGGTAGACGTCCACGGTCCGCTGGACCTCCTCCGGCAACCACTTCATACCCTGTTCCTTGCTGCCTTGGACGACGGCCACCTTTACCGGGGGTGTCTGCCGTTCCAACGCACGTGCCTGCGAGATCGACCACCAGCCGTATCCCGTCGTGCCGATCAGGGTAATACAGGCCAGGAACATGGCGAATACGGGCGCCCGCCACGAGGTGCTGTCCCGCAGGCCGATGAAGACCATGGCCAGCGTCGCGTTCAACAGCATGACCAGGAAGCTCACACCGTAGACGCCCGTGAAATTCGCGATCTGAATGACGGGCAGAACCAGGTGCTGCGAGTAACCCAGCAATTCCCATGGGAACCCCGTGAATACATAGGTCTGGATGTATTCCAGCGCCGTCCACAGGGCGGCCGCGAACAACGGGAATAGGGGGGACTTCCAGTCGGCCCGCGCCGCATACAATCCGAAAATGAAGGCGTACAGGGCGATGACGAGGGCCACGCCCGCCATGCTGACCAGGCCCAGCGCCAGGTTCAGGCCACCGAAGTTCATGACGGTTTCCCGGATCCAGTACACCTTGGCGACGCCTGACACGAACGCGAATAACAGGGCGATCAAAGCCACCCTGGTCAAGGAGCCGTTCCGTCCGGCGTCGTGCAACGCGATCATGACCGGCACGAAAGCGCCCCAGGCCAGGGGCCACCAGTCGACCTTGGGTATGCTGAGGAAGATGAACAGCGCGGAACAACAGGCGAGACCGTACCCGGCGATGGTCGAAGAGGCGTGGAGCCGTCGTATGGAGTCCATGGGGTCTTCTCCAGGGGTCTCTGCGTCCGTTTGCGTGACTGAAATCAACACCCATTGCCGCGGCGTGTCAACTTCAAGAAGCGATTCAGGCCCGGGATCCGACCTTCAAATGAGGTTGACCATACGGGGTGGCGGCCTCTACATTCCGGCTGGAGAACACCGCGCTGAGTTATAAGTCAAGATGTCAGGGAGAAACCGCACTTGGATCCCTTGCGGACGGCCGTAATCGGTGTCGGACGCCTCGGCGAAGTCCATGCCCGCGTACTGGCGGACCTGCCGGGTATATACCTTGCCGGCGTGTACGACATTCGCGGCGAGCGGGCCGAGCAGGTTGCCCGCCGTTACGGCGCGAAGGCCTACGGCAGTTTGTCCGATCTCGCGGGGGATGCCGCAGCCGTCACCGTGGTCGTGCCCACCACCGCCCACTGTGAAGTGGCTTCGTACACGCTGTCCCGGGGGCTGCATACCTTCGTGGAAAAACCGATCGCCGCGACCGTCGAAGAAGCCGGACGGCTCGTCGAACTGTCGGAGGCTCACCGAAAGGTACTCCAGGTCGGACACATCGAACGGTTCAACGGCGCCTTCCGGGCCCTTGAAGGAACGGCCGTATCCCCTGGTTTCATCGAGTCGCACCGCCTGGCGTCCTTCGACCCCAGGGGAACCGACGTGTCCGTCGTCCACGACCTGATGATCCACGACATCGACCTGATCCGTTGCCTGGTCCGGTCGGACCTGGATCGGGTGGACGCCACCGGGGTCGCCGTGATCTCCGACCAGGTGGACATCGCCAACGCCCGGATGCAGTTCGCCGACGGCTGCGTGGCCAACGTAACGGCCAGCCGCATATCCCTCAAGCAGATGCGCAAGATGCGGGTCTTTCAGCGCGATCATTACATTTCGATGGATTTCCTGGCGGGCGAAAGCGAGATATACCGACTGGTCGACGAGCCCGGACCGGGCGGGACCCGGGGATTGAAGATTCCCATTAACACCGGCGACGGCCGCACCCGGCATATCCTGCGGCAGAAGAAGGCGAAGGACAGGACCGAGCCGTTGAAGGCGGAACTCGCCTCCTTCGCCGCCGCGGTGCGGGGGGAATATCCGCCGCCGGTGACCGGCCGCGATGGCCTGGAAGCCCTGCGCATCTCCCTGGCGGTGATCGATCAGATCGACCGCGGACGCCGATAGGGCACGCACTACGATCCGGTACAGTGGCTGAGCAGTTCCGTCGCTGGAACGCGATTCTCGAACAGGCGGCACGATCTACCGACATGGACATACGCGCCCGCGTTTTCGCAGCCCGAAGCTATACTCCCATTCCCCTGCTGGTAGCCGTGCTGATCATGGCGGAGCCAAACCTGCTTACCCTTGCAACCGGCGGACTGGTGGTAGTCCTCGGGGAATCCATACGCCTCTGGGCGGTCGGCTACGCCGGTTCCGCCACCCGCACCCGGCACGTCGGTGCGCCTTCGCTCATCACGAACGGACCCTATGGCCGGGTACGCAATCCCCTCTACGTGGGCAACTTCATCCTGAGCCTCGGCCTCTGCATTATGGCCTGGGCCTGGATGCCGTATATGCTCGGGATCTTCCTGGCGGCCTTCGCTGTACAGTACGGGCTGATCGTATCCCTGGAGGAAGAGAGTCTGCGAAGTATCTTCGGCGAAGAGTACGACGCCTACGTGAGGGCCGTGCCCCGGTTCCTGCCGCGATTCACCGGGTATGTCGGAGGCGAACCGGCGCCCTACGATTTCGCCGCCGCCCTGCGCAGCGAAAGGCGGACCTTTCAGTCTATCGCCGCAGTTGCGGTCGCGATCGCGGCACGATGGTACTTCGGCTAGTCAGGGCAGTCGCGCCTGGTTTCAACGCATCAGGCGCGTACCGCGCTTGCGGGTTCCAATCTGGCCGGATCTCGTAAAGCGCAATGGATCGGAACCCGGGCCGGCCGCATCGGGCGGGCGGGACGAAGGCGGCGTCTCCGGCTTGGAGGGCGGAGGCGTAGGAAGATCGATCGTTTCGTCGTCGCCGTCGGCGTCCTGTGTTTCCGCCGATCGCTTCTGCACGCTGACCCCGGCGGCGCCCTGCAGGAGGCTGAGGACCGCGACGAGCAGGACGAGGAGGACAACCGGCCACCACGGGATTTTGCTCAAAACCCGCAACACGTCCGATTCAGGCTGGAAGAACAGCCCGTACAGCAGAATCGGACCGAGTATGACCAGCAGCGACACCCCGACGATGCACACGACCTGCGACCAGGCCGGGTTCCGCTGGAGAAACCGAGATATGCCGGAGGTTTTGATCTTCCGCTTCAATCGTCTGTCCTTTCAAACCATGGAGCATTAGTCCACATCTGTTACCCACTCTTGCACCGGGGTGGATGCACGTGTTTCCGACCGGACGAACCGGCAGTCTCAGCGATGCCTCGACGC
Source organism: Gemmatimonadota bacterium (assembly GCA_026706345.1). Lineage (NCBI taxonomy): Bacteria > Pseudomonadati > Gemmatimonadota > Gemmatimonadota bacterium. The sequence continues at coordinate 134,881 of JAPOYX010000023.1, forward strand.
GCCGGCCTGTGCGCCGCGGAGTCGAAGGATGCGTCGCTAACGCGCACCCGCAGCACAATGCCGCGACGCCTTCCAAAGCCCGGTCCCTGAAGCATAGCGCCATCCGGTCCGGTCGACGTTACAAACTATTTCGGACACGTTGCGGATTGACCGGTCGCCAGGAACGGTGCAGGCGCCCATATCCCCTTGACAAAACCCTGACGGCGGCCTACTGTAACAGGTCGATCTGCTTGCCGTTGCCCTGGCAACAACCGGTTCTTTAACCAACGAAGAGGATTACGTGTCTCGCACCGCCGCCGTAACGCGCGAAACGCTGGAAACCCGTATCGATCTGACCCTCGACCTGGAGGGCAAGGGCTCGCTTTCCGGAGAAACCGGCATCGGCTTCTTCGACCACATGCTGGCCGGTTTCGTCAAACACGGGGGTTTCGATCTCGATCTATCCTGCACGGGCGATTTGCATATAGACGATCACCACACGGTGGAAGACGTGGGGATCTGCCTGGGACAGGCCTTTGTCCAGGCGATCGGCGATGGGGCCGGCATTACGCGTTTCGGCCATGCCTACGCTCCCCTGGACGAGGCGTTGGCCCGGGCCGTCTTCGACATCAGCGGAAGGGCCCACCTTGAATTCGACGCCGAATTCTCGCGTTCCTCGGTCGGCGATTTCAGCACGGAAATGGTGCGGGAGTTCTTCGGGGCGTTCGTTCACCACGGACGCGTAACCCTGCACGTCAGCCTGCTCGCGGGAGTAAACGCCCACCACCAGGTCGAGGCGGTCTTCAAGGCGGCGGCCAGGGCGCTTCGCCAGGCGGTAGCAATGGATGACCGCGTGTCCGGGGTGCCGTCCACCAAGGGCAGCCTCTAGCGGCCATAGCGAACACGGGTAACCATGCACATCGACGAACTGGACACTCCGGCCTACACGGTCGACCTGGACGTGATGGAGCGGAACATCGCGTCCATGGCGGAACACTGCCGGAATCTCGACATCGGCCTTCGGTGCCACACGAAGAGCCACAAAATCCCAGAAATCGCCCACCGGCAGGTCAGGGCGGGCGCGATCGGTATCTGCTGCCAGAAACTCGGCGAGGCCGAAGTCATGGCCGCCGCCGGCATCGAGAACATCCTGATCCCCTACAACATCGTCGGTCCCCGGAAGGTGGAGCGCCTGACACGCGTCTCCCGCCGGGCCGAGATCATCGTGGCCGCCGATGACGAAATCACGGTACGGGGCATGTCGGACCAGGCGCTGAAAGACGGCTGCCGGGTCAACGTGATCATCGAACTTGATACGGGCACGAAGCGTTGCGGCGTACAGTCGCCCGAAGCGGCGGCGGACCTTGCCGAACGAATCACGGACCTCCGCGGTCTCTTCTTCAAAGGCGTCATGATCTTCCCCAGCCATCCCGAGGCAGAGGTTTTCCTGCGGGAGACCGTGGAACGAATCACGGACAAGGGCATACCCATCGAGATCATCAGCGGCGGCGGCACCGGCGGCGAAGAAAATTCCAAAGCCATGGGCTGCACCGAGACCCGCAGCGGGTCCTACATCTGGGAGGGCATGGACCGCATCAGCACTTCCGCCATGCTCAACCCCGAACGCTGTCCCTGCCGCATGATCTGCACCGTGGTGAGCGCCCCGACGCCGGACCGCATCATCATCGACGGCGGCATGAAGACCTTTGCCAGCTATCCGCCCACGCCCTACGGCCACATCATTGAACATCCCGAGGCGGAGATCTACGGCATGTCGGTGGAGCACGGGCACGTGGACGTGTCCAAGTGTGCGCACCGGTTCAAGGTGGGCGAGCGTTTGTCGGTCATTCCCCTACACCAGGAGATGGCCCTCAACCTGCACGACGAACTCAACGGGGTCCGGGACGGGCAGGTGGAAGTCGTCTGGCCCGTCGCCGGCCGGGGCAGAGTCAAGTAGGCAAAGTGTAACAGTTGGTATAAAACGAAGTAAGCCATACAAGGCGAGAGACAAGCTGGAAGGAGAACCAGATGTCTGTAACCAAGGTAAGGGAAGTCTGGCAAAGCCGCATGGGCCTGATCATGGCCATGGCGGGCAACGCCATCGGCCTGGGCAATTTCCTGCGGTTTCCCGTACAGGCGGCCGCCAACGGCGGCGGGGCCTTCATGATCCCCTATTTCGTCGCCTTCCTCGTCGTGGGCATCCCCATGATGTGGGTGGAGTGGAGCGTGGGACGGTTCGGCGGGAAGCATGGCCACGGCACCACGCCGGGTATCCTGTACCGCCTGTGGAAACATCCGGCGGCCAAGTACATCGGCGTGCTCGGCATCGCGGCGCCGGTGGCCTTCGCCCTGTACTATTCCTACGTGCAGTCGTGGACCCTGGCTTACAGCTTCTTCTCCCTGACCGGCCAGTACTTCGGCATCAGTACCCAGGAGGAGATGGGCGCGTTCCTGAGCAGCTTCCAGGGCATCACCGAAAGCTCCCATTTCAGCGGCATTGCGACGGCCTACATCTTCTTCCTCATTAACCTCGGCATCGTATTCTGGGTACTGAGCCGCGGCGTGGTACGGGGCATCGAGACCCTGGCCAAGTTCGCTATGCCCATGCTGCTGATCTTCGCCGTCGTCCTGGTGGCCCGGGTACTGACCCTCGGGACCCCCGACCCGGCCTTTCCGGACCGAAGCGTCATGGCCGGTTTCGCCTGGATCTGGAACCCGGACCTCAGCCGTCTTTCCGAAGGCAGCGTGTGGCTCGCGGCCGCGGGTCAGATCTTCTTCTCCCTCGGTATCGGCATCGGGAGCATGCAGTGCTACGCGAGTTACGTCCGCGCCCGGCAGGATGTAGCCTTGACCGGATTGACCACCTCCATGAGCAACGGCTTCGCCGAGGTGGTGCTGGGCAGTTCCATCGCCATCCCGGTTGCCGTGGCCTTCTTCGGCGTCACCGCCACCGAGGCGATCGCCACCGGAGGTTCCTTCGACCTGGGATTCCAGTCCATGCCGCTGATCTTCCAGCAACTGCCGCTGGGCCAGTTCATCGGCACGCTGTGGTTCGGCCTGCTGTTCTTCGCGGGGATTACCTCGACGGTGGCCCTGACGCAACCGCCCATGGCCTTCCTCCAGGACGAGATGGGATGGCCGCGAAAGAAGGCGGCTATCGTCGTAATCTCCTTTCTGTTCATTTTCGGCAACTTCATCGTCTTCAATATCGAGCACGGCGTTATCGACGAACTGGATTTCTGGATCGGGACCGTGGGCCTGGTGGTCTTCTCCTTTCTCGAGATCATCATCTTCGCCTGGATATTCGGCATGGACAAGGCCTGGGACGAGATCAACGAAGGCGCGGCGATCCGGATACCGCGGATCTTCTACTATATGATCAAGTACGTAACGCCTGTCTCGCTGGCGATCCTGCTCGTCGTATGGACCTACCAGGCCGGCTTCGACCTGCTTCTGCTGCGCAACGCCAACCCGGAGGACATCCCCTATCTGCTGCTCACGCGGGGCATCATCGTGGGGCTGATCCTGGTAGGTGTGTTGCAGGTACGGCGCGTTTCGAAGAACTGGAATTAACGATGTGGCAACGCCCATGAGTGCGGTGAACGAAAACCACCAGAGCGTCGGCCTTCCTCCGGGTATCGTGCGCCTGAGCCGGAACGAAAACCCCCTCGGGCCATCTCCCGGCGTCATCGAAGCGGTGAAATCGCGCAGCAACCAGATCAACCGCTATGAAGACCCCGACCATATCGACCTCTTTCGCAAGCTGGCCAGGCTTCACGGCGTGCCGCACGATGAGAAACTATCGCTGCCCGGCCTGGATTCGGAAGATGCCTGGATCCGCGTAGGCGACGGCGCCGAACACCTGATGCACGCCATCGCGCGGGCCTTCCTCTCGGCGGGCGACGAGGTGATCGAGCCTCATCCCGCCTTCGGACTGATGATCCGGTACGGGGAGGATATCGGAGCCCGGTCCGTGCGGACCACCCTGACGCCGCAGTACGTGTACGACCTGGACGCCATGGCCGCTGCCGTCAACGAACGGACCCGCATGGCCGTCATCACCAACCCGAACAATCCGACGGGCACCGTCGTCACCCACGACGCGCTGTCGCGCTTCGTCGAAGATCTGCCCGACCGCGTGATCGTCCTGGTGGACGAAGCCTACATCGACTTGGTGGAAGACGGCACGTGCTCCGACAGCAGCGCCTTGGTCAGAAAACACGAGAACGTCCTCCTGGTCCGCACCTTCTCGAAGGGCTACGGACTGGCGGGCTTCAGGCTGGGCTATGCCGTGGGCCAGCCCCACATGATGGCGCGCGTCCGCCAGTTTCACGGGGGATCGCCCAGCGCCCTGGTGCTGACCGCCGCCTGCGCGGCCCTCGACGATCCGGATCACGTGATCTGTTCCAGGGAGGCCGCGAGCGCGTCCAAGGCGATCTACTACGAGACGTGCGAAGCGCTCGGACTGGCGTACGTCCGCAGCGAGGCGGCCTTCGTCCTGATCGAAGTCGGCGACGCGAATGCGGTGACGCAGGCACTGGCCGAACGGCGCATTATCGTCATCAACGCCGAAGCTTCCTGGGGCATACCGGGCATGATCCGGGTCTCTTACGGCAACGAGACGGAAAGCCGGATCTTCACCGGGGCTCTGCGGGATATCCTTGGCTGAAGTCCCCGGCATCACGCATGTGATGATCCCGGTCGCGTAACCCGCCATTATCCCAACCTGAATTCGTTCAGAAAGGCGCGCGATGCCCGTATCCGAACTGTGCTTCACCCCGGCGACCGATCTCGTCCGCATGATCCGCCGCAAGGACGTTTCCGCGACGGAAGTCATGGAGGCCCACCTGGTCCAGGTCGACCGGGTGAATCCCGCCGTGAACGCCATCGTCACCTATCATCCCGAGCAGGCGCTGGATGGTGCCCGGAAAGCGGACGAAGCCATCGCGCGAAACGAAGCGCGGGGACACCTCTTCGGCCTGCCCATCGCCCACAAGGATCTGGTACTGACCAGGGGCGTGCGGACTACTTATGGTTCGCCGATCTTCCGCGATTTCGTCCCGGGCCAGGACGAACTGATCGTGGAGCGGCTGAAGCAAGCCGGGGCGATCTCCTTCGGCAAGACGAACGTGCCGGAATTCGGCGCGGGTTCCCAGACCTTCAACCCGGTCTTCGGCGCGACGCTCAATCCATACGACACGTCCCGGACCTGCGGGGGCAGCAGCGGAGGCGCCGCCGTGGCGCTGGCCTGCGGCATGCTGCCCATCGCCGACGGAAGCGACATGGGCGGCTCGCTGCGCAACCCGGCCAACTTCTGCAACGTGGTGGGGCTGCGGTCCGCGCCGGGCCGCGTGCCGCGATGGCCGTCCGTCAACGCCTGGGGAAAGTTGAGCGTCCAGGGCCCCATGGCCCGGACGGTCGCGGACGCCGCCCTCATGCTCAGCGCCATCGCGGGTCCCGATCCCCGTGCGCCGCTTGCCATTCGGGAGCCGGGACAGCCCTTCGCAATGCCGCTGGAACGCGACTTCAAGGGAATGACGGCAGCCTGGAGCATGGACTTCGGCGGGCTGCCCGTGGATCCCGAGGTCACCTCGGCCATCGAGGCCAAGCGCGGAGTATTCGAGGATCTGGGCATGACCGTCAGGCCGGGCCAGCCCGATTTCGCCGAAGCCGACGAGGTATTCAAGACGCTGCGGGCGTGGAGCTTCATCCAGGGTTACGGCGATCTCCTCGAGAAACACCGCGGCCAGATCAAGGATACGGTCATCTGGAACCTCGAAGCCGGATTCGCCCTTACGGGGTCGCAGATCGCCCGCGCAGAGGTGGACCGGACCACCCTGTACCACCGGGTCCGCCGGTTCATGGAGCGCCACGAATTCATGGTTTTTCCCGTCAGCCAGGTCCCGCCCTTCGACGTGAATACGCCTTACCCCACGGAAATAGACGGCGTGCAGATGGAGACCTATATCGACTGGATGAGGTCGTGCTACTACGTCACCGTCACGGGACTGCCCGCCATTTCCGTGCCTTGCGGATTCACTTCCTCGGGCCTGCCCGTGGGGCTGAGGGAGATCGTCGGATCCGGCACGCTGTTTACCGGTATGGAATTCCTGCT
>JAPOYX010000024.1 GCA_026706345.1 Gemmatimonadota bacterium
GCTTGACCCGGAAACCGACGAGGTTGTAGGCGGCATCCGCGATGTGGACCTGGGCGGCTTTGCCTACACCGCGTGGTCGGACAAGGACTACGAGTACATCTATGCGCTCGTCGAGCCCGCCGGTTACGCGCCGGGCCGTGCGACCGGCATGTTCGCTGCCGTGAGCATGTACCAGGGCCGGTTCACGGCCTTGCGCCCGTTCTGGATCGCCAAGATCGACCCGGACACCTGGGAGGTGCTGCGCGAATACCCCATCCCCGGCTATCGGCCCAATTGGCTGGTCGTGGATTCGGCCAAGGAGAACATGTACGTCATCAACTCGCTCTCCAACGCTGCCAAGATCAATATCGAAACGGGCGAGGTCGTCTGGACCAACGGGACCGGCATCGGTCCGTACGGCGCGTCGCTCAATATCGACGAGACCGAACTCTGGGTCGCGGACAAGGGCGAGGGCGCTCACCACCTGGGCCGCACCGTCACCATCATCGACACCCAGACCGGGCATGCCACCGAAACGCTCTACGGCGCCTACAAGGTGGACCATGTGCTTCTTGACCCCACCGGCACGGAAATGTGGGCCACCAGCAACGGCGAGGGCCGAATTTACGTCTACGATGCCAAGTCGAGGGAACTGACGAACATCATCGACATGCCGGGTAACGGCGATGCCCACGGCCTCGTGTGGGTGCACTACGACGAGAATGGCGAACCGCGCGTGGTACGCGACCAGGGCAATTTTCACGGCGGTATCAATCCCGTCCTGGGCAACGCGCTGAATTTCTAGCCGATCCGCACGCTATCAGATTTTTATACGCAATCGCGTATTTTCTGCAGTTATACGCATTAACGTATAGGGTGAATTTGTGTGCGCACGCACAGACAAGATGAGTGCGCCACCCGGGAGGAAAGCCATGGTAACCACCGAGTCACCGCGTTCATTCTTTAAACAGTTCGCCCGCCTTGCCGCGGCTACCCTCTTGCTGGCCTTCCCCATCGCCGGGTTGCAGGCCCAGCCCGCAGATTGGACGGAGCCGTTCCCGGGGCACCGGGTCATCGGAAATCTGTATGCCGTAGGTACCGCCGGCCTGGGCGTTTTCCTGATCGCATCGGACGAGGGTCACATCCTGATCAACTCCGGTTTGGAGGATTCCACGCCTCTCATCCGGGAGAACATCGAATCAGTGGGCTATCGCCTGGAGGACGTCAGGATCCTGCTGACCATGCAGGCCCACTGGGACCACACGGCTGCACTGGCGGAAATCAAGGAGATCACCGGGGCCGAGATGTGGGCCACGGCCGGCGACGGCAGGGTGCTGGAGGACGGCGGTTTCAGCGACCCACATTTTGGTGGCCGGGAGTCGTTCCGGCCGGTGGAGGTCGACCGGATCATCAACGACGGCGATGTCATCGAGCTGGGTGATATTCGCCTGCGCGTTCACCATCATCCGGGCCACACGGAGGGCAGTTCGAGCTACTCCATGCAGGTGACGGAAGACGGACGCGACTACAACGTCGTGGTCGCGAACATGGGTACCATCAACGAAGGCAAGCGGCTGGTTGTCGACCCCACCTATCCCGGGGTGGCAGATGACTTCGCCAGTACGTTCGCAAGCCAGAAGGCAATGGGCGTGGATGTCTGGGTCGCCGCCCACGGCGGCCAGTACGGCCTGCTGAACAAGTACCGGCCGGGGCAGGCGTACAGTCCGGATACCTTCGTCGATCCTGAAGGATTCATTGCCGAGGTCGAGCGGCTTGAGCGCATCTACGAGGAACAAGTCGCTGCAGAAAGCGCCGAATAGTAGCGTTGAGCGTAACCGGGCGCCTGACCGCTCGCAGGCACCGGGTGCGGGCGCCAGGCGATACGGTCAAGGCCTGGTCCTGCGTGGAGTCTTTTTGGTCGCGGTTGATCCTTTCGTCTGTGTAACGCGCTTCCAATTGCGTCTGCGCTATACTTTTTCGTCCGGTCGAAGCCGCGTGGCGTCGGCCACTGCCCAGCGGCTTTGCCGGATTCCAACGAGGAGTCAACCGGTATGGAAAGAAGAGTCCTTTCAGTCCTGTTCATCGGCTTGCTGATCATCACGTCCTCCGCAGCCCAGGATTCCGTGGAGGCGCTCGTGGAGCGGGGCAGCGAGCTGTTCAATGCCGACATCGGGTGCTGGGTGTGCCACGGCGAGACGGCCGAGGGGCTGGTGGGCCCCACGCTGCACTTCGGCCCCACGCCGGTGGACATCTACGATCAGCTCGAGAACAACCCGATGATGGGCGTGATCGTTGCTGAGATGAATCCCAGCGACACCGATCTCGAGGCGATCGCCATGTACGTTCGCACCCTGGCGGACCTGCCGCTGGACATCGGCCTGGTGCAGGGTTGGCGGGATGCGCTGGCGGCGGTGAGGGCAAACCAGGCGGAAGAGCAGGAGTTTGCCAAGACGCCGCGCGACCTGCAGGTGGAGGCGGTGGAGACGTTCGCCTCGGTGCAGGAGACCTGGACGCGGCGGTCCATCGAAGGCGGCGTCTGGAGCGAGTATCCGTCGCGGATCGTGGCGAGGTGGGATCCCGGCGAGCCCAAGTTCACGCCTGAACCGGGCAAGACCTACTTCTACGAGAACGTGGGCACGACCAGTTCGCCGTCGGTGCTGTTCGACGGTTACCAGCCCCCGCCCAGCAACCAGCTCGTGGTCGGCGATGCCCAGACCATGGAAATCATCGCCACCCACATGATTCCGGAGCAGCTACGGGCCGTGGTGCACACTTCGGCCATGTCGCCGGACGGCAAGTACGCCTACATGGTCGGCCCCCGCGAGCCCACCGCCGACGGCACGCCGGACCCGGCCGGCGCCTGGACGATGCTCAAGCTCGACGCCATCACCCTGCAGCCCGTGTTGCAGGTCACCATCGGCGCCCGGCTGCATCACGGCCAGGTCTTCAGGGACAAGGTGCTGTTCGACGTTTTCGTGCGCGACCAGGACGGGCTGGGGCTGTTCCTGTACGACCCGGAAACGGACGAGATCCTGGGCGGCGTCAGGGACGTCGACATGGGCGGCTTCATCTACACCGTCTGGACCGACAAGGACTACGAATACATCTACGCGCTGATGGAGCCCGCCGGTTACGCCCCGGGGCGCAGCACGGGTATGCAGGGCGTCCGGATGATGTACCAGGGCAGTTTGTTGGCCATGCGGCCTTTCTGGGTCGCCACCATCGATCCGGAGACCTGGGAGGTCGTCGCCGAGTATCCCATCCCGGGCTACCGCCCCAACTGGGCCGTCATCGACAACGCCAAGGAGTACATCTATCCGATCATGAGCAGTTCCGTTGCCGCCAAGGTGGATATCAAGACGGGCGAGATCATCTGGACCAACGGAACCGGCATCGGGCCGTACGGCGGGGCGCTCAACGCGGAAGAGACTGAGCTTTGGGTCGCCGACAAGGGCGAGGCGGCGCATCACCTCGGCCGGACGATCACCATCATCGACACGCAGACCGGGCACGCCACCGAGACCCTGTACAGCGCCTACAAGCTGGACCACGTCCTGATGTCGCCCAACGGCAGGGAGATGTGGGCCACCAGCAACGGCGAGGGCAGGATCTACGTCTACGACGTCGACAGCAAGGAACTGATCCGCAAGATCGAGATGCCCGGCAACGGCGTCGACCACGGGCCCACC
>JAPOYX010000025.1 GCA_026706345.1 Gemmatimonadota bacterium
TGATGCGGACATCGCCCAGCGCTTTAATAATGAACGCGACGAAGCGCTGAGGCGCATACTCCACCGTTAGTCGAACCAATGGATGGGATTCCGTCGCTCGACCTGGCCCAGCATGATCGAAGCGGTCGTGTAGCCCAGCAGGCATTGCAGCGGAAGGCTCAAGGCCCGCACGGTCTCTAGCGGAATCGAGAGATAGGCGTTCTCCAGCTGGCGCAGCCAGGCGCAGCAGTAGGACAACGACAGGGCGCGGCGTTGCTGGTCGCTGGTATTGGCGCCCCCTCCATGCCACATCCCACCGTCAAAGAGCAGCACCGATCCGGCCGGCATGACTATATTAATAGGCGGTATTGCCGGGACCTCTTCCTCCGTAGAAATGTGGCTTCCGGGTAGTAACTCGGTGCCGCCGTTGGCCGAGGTATAAGCGTCAATTGCCCACAGGGTACCGACCATGAGCGGTGGATGCGGGCGCGGCAGGGGGTAGACGCTGTCGTCCCGATGCAGCCCCTGGGAAGTTTCGCCGGGCAGCAGGGTGATACCGGTCGCGATGCTGAGCTGAATCTGGCTCTGCAAATAGCCTTCGATAATGGCGACAACCCTGGGATGGGCGCACAACTCATCCGCAGTGCGTGTCTTCTTCATAAAATTGTAAATGCGTTTGGTGCGGAAGCCCTCGAAGTCAGTTATTCCCAAGGGGGTGGTGGCATGAATCATATCCATCCCTGCTCCGATTTCCGCCACCTTGTCCGTGCTGAGCAGCCCTTCAAGAATGAGATAACCGTCACGTCTGAGCGCATGAATGTCCGCCGCGACCGCCTCCCGCTCCTCCGGGCTGGAGAGTCCCTTGAGCCGTTGGGTGTCGCGAACATCGGCATCAAACGGATTTCCCGCCTTACGGGCGCTCGACTCACTCATAGTTACAGCCCTTTCATCTCTCAGATATGCTAAAGCATGTAGTCTACGTAGGGGCTATAGTGAATACCAGAGCCTGTCAAGTTTTGAGGAAGGAGAGTTTTTTGATACCCCTATCGAACCTCGGCTGAATATGATTTGTAATGCATTTACCCGGCTGGACGACTGCTGGGTTGTTGCGTTTATTTTCTGGCCAGAGGAGGCAATTGTTGTGAGGCTATTTATTGGGAATCTCTCATGGGACGCCACCCCGGCCGATCTCGAAGCGTTATTCGGCGAAGTCGGGACGGTCACCTTGTCTACGAGCGGAAGGGCCTCGTCGACCAGCCCGCAACGATTTCCGGCTGTCGGAAAACCTTGATGTCGGGCAACGGTTCGGAAAAACGTTCTGCTTCCACCAGGCAACTGTGCGCCGTCGGCCCCTGGGCGATCCTGGAGGTTCCGGCATCGCGGGTAAGCACGTTGGGGTTGCCGTGTACTTCCAGCGACCCTTCACGAAAGGGATCTTCCGGATCGTACCAGGCTCCGGTGGGAAGCTCGATGACGCCCCGGCGAATGCCTGCATAGAGGACGGCGGCCGCGAGACAGGCGCCGCGGTCGTTGAACAGGCGCACGATGTCGCCGTTCCCGATACCGCGCGCGATCGCATGCCTGAGCGCATCGGCAGCCAGATCGAGCGCCGTCTCCCAATCCACGCGCACGAAGGGTTCGCGCCCGCGCCCGGCCCCTTCGCTGTTCCACCTCGCCTGCAGCCACCCCTGGCGAACCATCGGGGCCGGTACCCGGCAGGCCGGGTCCTGCGCATCGAGCAGCGACTGTGCGATTGGCGTCGGGTTCCGGTCCGCTTCGTAGCCATGCACCGCCACGACACGGCCCTCGCGGCTTTCCAGCCGATAATTGCCCCAGTGAGTACTGGTCGGTATCAACCTGGCGGCCACCACGTCATCCCGCCTGACCGTCGAATTCACGTTTCTCGATTTTCTGCGCCCTCCACAATGACCAGGATTTCCCTCGTCACATTACCGGTACACCCGGTGGACAACAATCCGACAGACAACGTGTATGCTGCAGCGCTCGAAGGCTGGCCAGGGAGTAAACAGATCGTGGCCGAGTCCGGAGGCTAATTCCCCCGCTGGGCGGAACGGAACTGAGATGACAACAGAAGAAAGCGGCGGCAGCGACCTGCGGGCTGTCGTGGCCCTGGTCTCGTTGACCGTGGTCGGCTTTGCGTACTGGAACGCCATGCCGATTCTCATCGGCGGGTTTATCGACGAGTTCGGGTGGTCCGCGGAATTGGCCGGAAGAATTTCATCGGTGCAACTGTTCGCAACGATGGCGATGCTCTGCGTAGCTGCCGTGACGGTACATCGCTGGAACCTGCGAAAGACGGTTCTCTGCGCCGCTTTCCTGATCGTTGTCTCCGACTTTTGCGCCGCCTGGCTCGACAGCGTGACGCTGTTGATTCTGACACGAATTGTCTCCGGATCGTCGGCGGGTGTGGTCATGGGCGCTGTCTATGCAGCCATTTCAAGGACGGAGCGGCCGACCCGCGTCTACGGGATTGTTATAGCCACCATATCGCTGTCCGGCCTCCTCTGGTTCCTGGGAATACCTCCCTTGCTTGAAATTTCCGGGATGACAGGACCCTTTCTGGGCTTCGCGGCGATTGCACTGATTGCCCTGGCCATGGCCCTGGCTTGGTTTCCCCGTTTCAATGGACAGCGAGATGTCCCAGCCGGTCACGAGACCACCCGAGTTGGCGAAGTAGAGCGTGT
>JAPOYX010000026.1 GCA_026706345.1 Gemmatimonadota bacterium
AGGTTCTCTCGCGTAGCTGCACCTCACTTCCCATCCCCCCCAAACTCCCACTCCCTCCACCCCTGCAGCAGAGGGAAATACAGCCCTAGGGTTATAGGCCGGGAATCCCTGGATCGCATCAGGCGTGCATAGTTTTCAAGTTGTGTGCGGTATCGCTCCTGCTCATTATCTAGAAACCCTTCCATGTCCCCACCTTCGTGGGCACTCGTTTTGTAGTCGATGATCCATCGTCTACCGTCGTCTACGAAGGTCCTGTCCAAGACGTAACTTTGAAACCGACCTTCTAATACTGTTGATAGCCTGTACTCCCTTTTGTCGTTTTCGTGGCGGGATAGTATCCAACGGCCGCGGTCGTCCTGGATGGTATTGTTGAGGGCAGTCACTGCCCGGAACACCGCCTCGTCAAGATTGTCGCCGTCTAGCCCCTCGTACCGGAGCGCAGTACGGAGCGTTTCCTCGTTGAAGTCTAGGCGATTCGGGACCTGCAACCGCTGAAGCATGTGGTGCACGACGGTGCCCACCCGCCGCTGCATGTCACCAGCCCACTCGAAGGTTGGATTATGGGCGTCGTCGTCTTCGATCTCAGCCGGCTGGTGGCGCGGTTTCATGTCGATATCAGGCGGTAACGGCAGCGGTGTCCAGTCCGCGACCAGTCGCCTGAGGGGAATACCGTAAACCTTTGCAATGTCTTCGTCGCTCTCCCCGTCACTCTCTTGATGCTCCTCAGTCTCATTGCGAGCATCCCAAGCAGCCAAGAATTCAGGCTCGACCGTATTCCATACTTCCGACAACAGGCAACGGGAATCAGGAGCTTTCAGCGACTCATCTTCACGATCGAGGTTAGCGTGTCCCAGCAGATGCAGGCACTTCCGGGCCCTTGTGGTAGCCACATAGAGTAGGCGAGTTCTTTCGTGGGCCTGTTTTTTCGTGTTAATGCTCCGTAGGTTCGTGTAGAGAGGATCGTCGTCGCCTCCGACTCCAGGTATGGGCGCCAGCAAAAGGCGGGATCGATCGCCATCCATGTATTCGCGCCATAAAAGTAGTCGCGGATCGTCCGGTCGCGTAATTCGGCCCAGACTTGGTAGTATGACCGTGTCGTACTCGAGTCCCTTGGCCTTGTGAATCGTCATCAACTCCAAGTTTCCACTGGCCTCGACGTCTGAACCTGCGAAAAGCCGGGCGACGTCTTCAGCGAATTTCTTCTCGTTCGATATTCCCAATCCGTCCTGCGCCTGCTCTAAGAGGTCCAAGTAGGCTGAGGCATCTTCGAGGTCCGTCCTGGATTCCAAGCCTGCCGGGCCGCCCAGCTTGGTCCATACTCCTTCCACCAATCGGCGGAGCGGCAACTTGCCTCGCAGGGCGAAAGCCTCGTCAAGAGTCGGGATTATGCGGCGAACGCGCGCCCGACCGTCGGGAGTCAGACGCTCCTGCCTGTCTTGATCCCGAAGCAGGTCCCAGACGGCTCCCGGGGTTTCACCGCCGGCTAGTACTTCCAAGTCTGCGAGCATAAGACCGCACCACGGTGCTCGGAGAATCGACAGCCAGGCCAAGCGATTGCCCGCATGAAGGAGTGCCTGCGTGAGCGCCATCAGGTCCTGCACCACCGGCCGCTCACCCAGGGCGTCGATCTCCACGGCGCGGAACCTCTTACCGTTCCGGTGAAGGACGGAGACAATACTGAGAAGGTGACTGCGGGCCAGGACCAGCACGGCGATGGTCTCGTCCGGCCACTTCTCCTGGACTTCGTCGATGATCTTCACGACTCGTTCGGCTTCAGCCTCGGGGTCTTGCCCGATATAAGGATGTATGCAAACGGTGCTATCGGAACTATGGCCCTTGAACGCTGAAGCAGGTTCGTACGCCACAGCGCCGGTGAGGAAGTCCTCGGTGTCTGGGAACGCGTCGCTCAGCGCGCGATTCACCCAGTCCACGATTCCCGCGAACGAGCGGAAATTAACCGACAGAGTGAGCGGTGTCAGCCGGATGGTGCCAATCCCGTTCGTCTGGGCCTGTAGAAAAAGTCCCACCTCGGCTTCGCGAAAGGCGTAGATAGACTGCATCGGATCGCCGACCAAGAACAACGTTCGCTCATCGCCGGGCCGCCAGTCCCTGATGAGCCTGGAAAGCAAATCAAACTGGCTCTGGGACGTATCCTGGAATTCATCGATTAGTAAATGCTGGATCTGACAGTCCAGCGCATTGGACAGGTCGGTAGGCTCCGTATCCGGTCCCAGGGCGTTTCGTGCGCCAATCGCCATCTCCGTGAAGTCGACATGGCCTTCTTCCTGAAACACTGTCCTAAGCTGGTCTACGGCTAAAGGCAGTAATAGCATCAGGGCATTCAATATGTCCCACTGTGGTTCTTCAAAGTCCGGCGGAGGCAGCGATCGTACCTTGTACAATGAAGCGATGCAGACCTCGTCTAGTTCGATATTGGCGAAACGGTCTTTGGCGGCCCGGCCATCGCCGGTGGACGGAAAACCTTCCTTCACGGTAAGCCTCTGGCGTCTTTCCCCCTTTGCAGTCAGGAACATCTCCGCGAGTCCCAGCCAGACCGGCAGCGAATCAACGGAGGCATCCGGGAAACGCTGGAGATCATAACAGGCTTCCAGAACGGACCTTTGGCCGATCGCATTACTGTCTGCTTGGCCCGCGTCCCGAAGATTCCCGGCCGCGAAACGAGCAAGTTCGACCGTCTCGTTCCTGTATTGTGCGGGGAATGCCGCATTGACCTCTTCCAAGGCATCTGCGATTATCTGCCTGATGGAGGACTCCAGTTCCGCCCGCAGCGTTTCGGACTCAGCCTTTCTGCCCACATAGCGCATCCATTGGTCGCGGGTCCTGAGCATAACGCTCAATAGCTCCTCGATCCGTCCGACGTTATTGTCCAGATGAGCCAGTAGTTTTGACAAAGCCTCCGAAACTTCGGCGGACGTCCCCTCTGAATCCAAGGAGATCAATGTCAGGCGGGCCGCCCGATCATACAGGTAACCAGCATTATCGATCGGCTGCAGCGCAGCCCCCATGCGGGAAATCCAAGGCATCTGCCGAACCAGCATGGCGCATAGTGAATCGATCGTCTGTATTCGAAGCCGCGTCGGATGATCGGAAAGGTGCCAGTCCATCCTGTTGTTTCGAGCCAGGACATCACGGGCGAGTTGCCAGGTGCGCTGCTCATGGGGTGTCGAAGGTTGAGGTCCGGCAGCGCGCTTCAGAGCGGCTAAGATCCGGTGACGCATCTCTGCGGCCGCCTTCCGTGTAAAGGTAATAGCGACGACGGCCTCGGGCCGATCCACACGGGCCAGCAACGTCAGAAACCGCTGAATGAGCAATTCGGTCTTTCCCGATCCCGCGGGCGCCTGCACGATGAAGGACCGGGTGGGATCGAGAGCCTGTTGACGTTGCTCCTGATCTGCTGCGAGGTTAGGCATCGTCTTCCTCCAACTCGACGGATCCCTGGCTTACCCGACATAATGACGGCAACGCGCAGAATCTACAGGTCTGATTACGGTCCTTGGGATTAACTTCCGCCCGTCCGGCTCTGTAGTCGCGGCCAAGCCGATCCAGCGCTTCGCTCCACGCTTTGATCGTGTCCTCCATCGGTGTTTCACCGTCGGGGACCTTAACACCGCGACCGGGAACGATACCGGTGGCGTTGGCCAGGCCTCGAAAACGCACATCTCCGGCCGTGACCCTGCCGAAGAACACGCCTGCGACCGCATCGTCCGTGGCCACGGCGTAGATGGGCAGTTGGGGATTATCCGGACGGGGCCCCTCCCAATCGGAAGGGCTGCAAGATCCTGTTTTATAGTCGATGATGACGATTTCACCGTTCTCAAGACGGTCCACCCGGTCGACTCGGATCGTCATCTCAACACCACCTACTGTAACACGTTGCCATTTTTCCTGTTCGAGGATCGTGAACGGCTTCCGCGCCGTTTCAAGGCGCAGCCAGTTCCTGATAATGCCTTCCAGCCTGGCCTGTTCGATCTTTATGAACCGGGGATTTCGCACCGCCCAATCGCCCAACTGATTCAGGATCTCAGAACTGACGTTTATGCGGATGATATACGCCAACTCGTCCTCGGAGACGGATTGCAGTCCGTGGTGGGATCCCAGCCGTTCCCAGACACGCTCGAGAATGCGGTGAACCAGGCGTCCCCGGTCGAGGGCGTCCAGTCCGGGTACCGGCTCATCCGGCGTGCTGGCGCCGAGCCGCGATTCAGCAAAGGCCCTGAACGGACAGGCCGCCTGAAGCGTGAACAGGGAGGTCCCGCCCCTGAGCGCCTCATCGTCGCACGGTGGTCCACGGTGGTCGTGTATTGTTTCCATCCTGGGGATGCTTAGAAGTTGATCTGCGTAACTGGACGATGTGAGCAACCCCAAGTCGGCAGCCGGTTTCTCGGGCAGTGAAAAGAAAAGCGGGCTGACCCTGAGATCCGAATCGTCTTCCCGCTCAGGATAGCTGACGACAATAGACGGTGCGCTCGAAAGGAGACGATCGGTGAACAGCCGGTAGTACTCCAGTTCCCGTGCCGGCGTCGACCGGGGCAACTCGAAACGACGTTGCAGACGAAGCGGAAGGAACGGATCGGGCGCGGGAACCGCAGGCCAGGCACCGTCGTGCATTCCCATGATCCAGAGCCGGTCAAAACTCAGGCCGGCAGTTTCCAACTCGCCCAAGATCTGAACCGGTGCGGGTGATGACTCCGGTTGAAACAGTCTGGATGAAGCAAGATCTTCAAGTATATCCACCGCATCGACGAGCGGGACGGGACCGGAAACGCTATCGAGTCTGGCCAGTTCAGATAGAAGCTCTTTCCAGACTTTCATGGTCTGGTATTCGATACTGTCGAGCTCTCGATCTCCGGGCCACCCGATGTCACCCAGTAAGCCTGAGAGGACCGACGCCCAGTCACTGGGCATACGCGGAGGCTGCAGGGTCCTGTATTGGTCCGTCCACGGTCCGAACCGGGCCACGAGTTCGGGACAGTGGTGCGAGGTGTCATTTTCTCGGGCCAGCCCGACGAATTCCCAGAGTGAAACATGAGTCTGTCGACGCGAGCGCAAGGTTACATCCAGCAGGGCACGACTTGTCATCTCTTCCTTGGCGCCGTACAGGAACGGCGAACGCAGAATCTGACCGGCACGCTCGATCGGGATATCCTGGGGGTCCGTTCTCAAGATCAGGAATGCTGCCTGGATAATCGGGTATTCGTCGACGGGAAGTCCGACTCCGATATTAAACAGACGCGTTGTGTCCAGGTTCGGTTGGAGTCGGGTGCGGGGATGGAACACCTCACCGAAAACGCGTTCTATCTCGCCCCGGCGCTGCTCCAGACCGGGAACGACGATACCGATCTGAAACGTTGGAGCCGCAGTTTCCGACACGTCCTCCAGGATTCTGCGCGCCCATTCGGCGGCGGCACGGATCTCACGGCCGGCGTCGGCCAGACCAATGCGTACGGCGTCGCCAACAGTATCTGGATGTTCGCGATCCCGGATTTCCACTTCGCGGCGTGCGAGAACATCGATCAGTCTTTGTTGGACAGGAGTCCGTTCATGAAATCCCGCGAACTCGACTTTTTCAGGGACCGAGACTTCACCCCGCTCAATGAGATCTGCGACAACGGAAGATAGTTCCGCGTTCGAGAACCAGCCCTTCTCACGACAACGCGTATGGAACTCCCTGGCCCACCCGTAGAACGCTTGGGAGTCCGCCGAGTCCTTCCACTCCGTGGCATCAAGCGACAGATTCCAGCTACACAAGAGCTCCCAGGATTTGAGCGCCGCCTTAGCGGTAGCGGGTATATCCAGTGGCAGAATATCGGTCTGTGATCGAATGATCTCTTCCCAGATCACCCGTTCTTCAGCTGGCCAGAGCAGCCGATTGGTTGTGTCCGCCGCCCGTTCGGAGAACAGCCAGGTTTTCCATAAATCTAGTAGCCAGTCGGATAATTCCAGAATCTCTGCCGAGGGCCAGGAGGGAAGGTCCGCCGCTTCTTGTTTCCAATTGTATTGCTGACGGAGTTCGCGGAAGAGCCGGGTGGTAGCGGTGATGATGGTCATGGTGGGGTGATCATGCGAAGGGGATGGCGAGTTAACGAAAGTGCGGTCTTAGAATCACTCAGTAACGCCAATCGTCATGCGCGAGAGGTGCACTGTTTAATTCGTCCCGGTACAATCGCCACTGGGGAAGATGTTTGTCCATCAGTTCTCTGAACCGGTCGTTATGCCTGCGCTCGATCAAGTGAACCATTTCGTGCACGAGGATGTACACCAGGCAGGATGCTGGTTTCTTGGCTAACTCTAGATTCAACCAGATACGTTTCGTCTCGATGTTGCAGGAGCCCCAGAGGGTTTTCATCCTCTTGATACGGATGTCGTTTACCGTTACACCAATTTTATGTTCCCATTCGGTCTTCAACGCCACCACCTGATTCCGAAGTTGGCGCCGATACCACCGGTGCAGTACAGCTTCCCGTGCTTTCCGGTCGGCACTGGGACGGAAGCATAACTCCATCCTCGTATTGTTTAACAGTCGGACACCAGATGGACCATCGAACTCACTCGCCTGTAGTCGGTAGCGACGACCTCTATAGTAATGACTTTCACCCGACACGAACTCGCGCTGAGACTGTCGGACTTGCTTTTCGAATTCGGCCTGTTTCTTACGAATCCATGCCAGACGGGAGACAACCGCCGCCCTGACGGCATCGTCATCTAGATGCAACGGTGCGGCCACGCGGACTCTGCCATTCGGAGGATATACGCCAAGGTGGAGGTTCTTGATGTCCTTGCGGACGATCTCTACCGCTGTTCCACGTACTTCGATGAGGTGACCACTCAACTCAGTATTCGTCCTGGTGTTTTGCGATTTCGAAAATCGCGTTTACGAGTACGTCGTTGCCGTCGAGTTCCGACCTGATGGCATTACGGATCTTACGTTCCTTCAACGTGTTGCCCCGCCAATCATCCATTTTCGCAGTCCTTATCGTCTTATCCAATGATAAGGCTTTCGCCTCCGTAACATCCTCGGTCGATTCAAACGGGAAGTCGGGTGTTTGTTGTGCAACTTTCAGACCCTGAACTCCAACCAGGTTGTCGTATAGAGATCTCAATGCCGAGGTGTTTATGGTCGAAGGATAGGACGCGGAGGTATCGGATGCTGGATTGTTTACTTTTTTTGCCAGTTCAACCATCTGAGCCAGGTATTCCTTGTATTCCAGTGCTTCCTGCTTGCGCTGGCGAATCAGATCGTCCAGCAATCGCGACATTTTCTCATAGTACTTTGGATTGACCGGTGCCTCGTCGATGATCAGTCGACGGACGTTATTCTCAATGGTCGAACTTACGGCTTCTTTGTCCTCTCGCATGGATTCAGGTAGCGCATCGACTGCGTCTTCACCATCTCTGACGATCAGTTCTACCAGAGTCATATCGTCGAACGTGGAAACCTGCTCACTTTCCTCTGCCCGGATATAGGTGTCGAGCAGGTGACGCATAGCAGGCTCGAACATCTTCATGTCGACAAAGTCTCCGCTGTTAAGCTTGACGACTTTCCGAGCTTTCTCGAAATGGTCCACTTCGTTTTTTATCTTCGCCGTCTCTGCCTCGGTGTAGCCGGCTTCCTGCATCTCGTTAGCCAGGTTTGCATATGCACGCAGGAAAGCCGCCGTAAGTTTATAGAAAGCAATACGTTTCGGTTCGTTTTCTTTGAGTAGTTCAGCATCACTACTTGTCGAACCACAGAAGTACTTGATATACGCGAAAGTATCGCGAGGCGGCTCGACAGGTTCCGTCAGCGCCTTGATCGCCTCCCTTGCTTCCTCCAACCGCTCACGACCTTGCTGGAGTCGGTCTTTTAGCAAGCCTTTTACATCTTCGGCATCGTACCCATCAAATGCTGCACCGGTGTAATCTTTGATCGACTGTTCCAGGGATTTGAAGAGGTCTTTGTAATCGATAATATACCCGTATTCCTTGTCCTCACCGTCAAGACGGTTGACCCGGCAGATCGCCTGGAACAACCCATGGTCCTGCATATGCTTGTCGATGTAGAGACAGGTCGCGGGAGGCGCATCGAAACCGGTCAGCAGTTTGTCCACCACGATCAAGAGTTTCATCTGTCCGGGACTTTCGATGAAGCGCTTCTTGACTTCCTGCTCGAATCGGTCGGCCTTTTGCATAGCCGAGTCTTCGGGCTCGTTGAAATGATCCGCGAGCATCTTGCGGTAGACTTTGTACTTGAGCAGTCTCTCCGTGACTCCTTCGCCGGTCTCCTCCCCTTTGATATCCGCGGTGGCCGGCCGGTAGGAGGTGACGATGGCGCATTTCCCCTCCAGGCCATGGTTCTGAAACATCTCATAGATGCGACAGGCAGAGTAGATGCTGTCTGAGACGAGCAAAGCGTTGCCTCGGTCGCTCTTAAGGCGGTCGCGTGTCTCCATGTCCAACAGAATGTCCGCCACGATCTTCTCTAAACGATCCTGTGAACTCAACACCCTACGCATCGTGCCCCAGCGTTGCTTGAGCTGGGCCTTCGCCACATCACTCAAACCCTTGGTCTTGACGTCGAACCACAGATCGACCTTGTCCTGAGAGGTGATGTTCTGGTCTATGTCACGCGCCTCGTAGCGCAGATCCAGTACCACGCCATCGTTCACCGCTTCGTCGTATTTGTAGGTGTGTATGTAAGGTCCGAAGGTCTCAATACTTCGCCTTTTGTCATCTCTAAGCAACGGAGTGCCGGTAAACCCGATCAGCACTGCTTCCGGCAGCAGGGAGGTCATTGCCGCGTGGAGTTTCCCGGACTGGGTGCGGTGACACTCGTCCACGAAGACGAAGATATCGCCCTTTGTGCGGAAATCGTCGGGAAGGTGTTTCCGGATATCTTCGAGGAACGCGTCGATATCGCCTTCCTCCGACGCGCCGAATTTATGGATCAGAGAGCAAACCAACCACTCGTTGGCGGTGTTCAGTACATGCACTAGATCGGCACCGCTCTTGGTTCGATGGATATCCTCACTGACGCCCTTGAAGACCTTCTCAATCTGCTCGTCCAGTTCGGTGCGGTCGGTGATGATAAGGACGTGCCCGCCGCCGTTTAAGTTCTCACGTATCCACTTCGCCAGCCAGACCATGGTCAGACTTTTTCCACTGCCCTGGGTGTGCCATATGACGCCTCCTTCGCGCCGGTTCACGCGCTCCTGAGCGGCACGTACGCCGAAGTACTGATTGTGACGACATATCTTTTTATTCCCCGTGTCGAAGACGATGAAGTCGTGTACGATCTCCAATAGCCGCTTCTTGTCGCAAAGTTGACTGAGTTCCTGGAGCAGTGGATTGTCATCAATGGCGTTTGAGGGTTCTTGTTCCTTCCAACGCAGCCAGTACTTCTCAGGTGTCTCTATCGCGCCGTAACGAAGTCCTTCCGTCTCGTTACCCGCCATAACCAGTTGTACGGTCGTAAAGAACGGACGGATGAACTCCTTCTTCTGGCTGTCCAGATTCTGTCGGATGCCCTCGCTTACCGATACAATAGATCGCTTCAATTCCAGCACGCCTATGGCGATGCCGTTGACGTACAGTACAAGATCGGGGCGTCGTGTATGCTCACCGACGACTGTCACCTCTTCGGCGATGGCGAAGTCGTTGTTTTCGGGATTCTCCCAGTCGATTAGCCAGACAGTAATGGTCTGCTCTCCGACCTCCGGCTGAACTTTTACACCGTAGCGGAGCATTTCATACGTCTCGCGGTTGGAATCGTAGAGTGTTCTGCTTCCGCCGAGTGCTGTCGCCTTGCCAAAAGAAAACAGTGTCTTGGCGATAATCCCGTCATCGTGACCTTGGCGCTTGAGCCAGTCGGTGATCAGACCCTCTTCTATGTTGCCGTTGTCGGGCCGGTCCTTCCAGTTGCCGAGATAGGCGTAGCCGAGCACATCGTCAAATAACGCCACAACACACTGCTGTGTGAGGATCTCCTGTTCGCCGACTTTGCTCATGACTCGGGGTTTCCCGTGTTTTAACACGTTACGACGGATTGCCTGTTATCTGTCAGGTGTTGTATCCTTCAGATGCTGTTCGACTCATACACGGACAGATGATCATGCAGACCGAGGTTCGATCACTTGATACCGCAACGTTCAAAAAGTTCGATGTTGCGGGTCGCGGATGATGGCGTCGGACAGGTCAGTCAGGCGGCAATTCAATCGAAACTCGGGGGGTCTCGCATCGGTTCTCGGGGTGGTACGTCAAACTCCACACCACCCAAAGGAGCAAAGCGAGCACGTATAGCGCGTGCCAAATTGACCGGAGGTATGTCTTCGGTCAGCACCACCTTCAAAATCTCCCGAACTTCCTCCTCCATTGAGCGGCCATGCTCGGCTGCCCGCATACGCAATCGTTGTTTTAAGTCATCGCTCAAGTTGCGAATCGTAATGCTTGCCATTGATTCTCCGTCTTTTGTAAAGGAGCCTCTCAGTGTTCGTTTAGAGTGGCGTTGAGAGACTGCTCTAATTCGTTACCTAGCGATTCAAGCCCCTCTCTGTTTGGAAAATAATGGATGTGACGAATCTGTTGAAGATCAAAAGGCACGTCTTCTCTGTTCTGTGTTATGAGAACCGTGTCGCGTCCACGCGCGTGCGCCAGTCCGGCTTCGTACAGAACGTTTGGATTCCTTCCGGTCAGATCGCAGATGACCAGCCGACTTTGGACAATATTGTTGAATATGTCGTCGACGATTTTGGTAGGTCCATATATCTCATCTACGCGCAGGGCAGGATAGCCGACCTTCTCGCAAACAGCTTTGATGATATCATAGACAGGATTGAACTCGTCCTTAAAGGGCATCATGACAGCGATTTGTTCTAATCTCGGGAGTGGCCACGTTTTAACGTCGAACAGTTTTGGCAAATCAGGATCGCCACGATCTTTCAATAGCTCGAAAACTTTCGATACCAAGTTGCCCCTTTTCACAGCCCAGTGAGTTCGCGTGCGTTCCCAATCCTCAGTATCAAACAACTCGCTCCCGAACACTTCTTCCGAACTCAGTCCCTTGGTTAGATGTTTGTATGAAAACCTGATACTGCGACTTAAAACTCGAACGTCTTCAAGTTGCGTAAAAAAGGCGGGGGTATGGGGTTCACTTGTTGGGCCTGCGACCTCCGCTACAACTAAAGCAGGGAGTTCTGAAAGGTCATCCACGTTTTCTCCAAATTCTAGACGTTCCGCAGGAAAAGTAGATGCCCCCGACCAACGTTTAAAAATATCAGCCGACGGATTCCAAAAACAGATCAGGTTGTAGTAATCAAGCGACCAGTTCATAGACAGTCCCTTCCGTCCATCTCTTCAAGCCAAAATCGGTTTACACTGGATCAAGCAGTGGCACATGGCCTGTAAGGAACTCATGTTTAAAGCCTTGCTAGACAATATGGGGCTTGTCGTGGTATCGGTCCAGCAGAGCTATCTCGACAGAGGTTTCCGGAGGATAGCGCGGTTATGGCACGTTGACCATCTTACCCATACCAGACTGCGAGAAACCAACTTTGAAGAAGGGTATCAAGGCTAAGTATTTTGAAGTCACGACTCCGTGAACGCCAAGAATGCGTGATGCAATTCTATCGGTGAGTTATTATTCGTTCTCGGATGGAGACTCCCCCAAACCCATGGCTCGCTAGTCAGATTTGACGGTCTCAAATTCTCGGCAGAGCGTGACCTGTGGTTCAAGTTGCGGTTGATACCTGCGACAGTGGTTTCAGGGTTGTCGGCGATCAGGTATCCAACCATGAATACAGCAGAGTGGTTCTCTGAGTACTGCCCGGTTTGGAAACGATCAATGCCGGCGACGACGTACTCACGGCACAGGCGAGCATCGCCACCGGAAACCCGCTTGCATTCGATGATTGCGTGTGGGTCGTGCTCGCCGAAGCGGATGATATCGATCCACAGAATCGGAATATCGATTCGCCCGTCTGGTACGAATACTTCAGGCCGAGAACGGGATTCGGTTCCGGGCGGAACTGCCATTAACTTGCTCCACGAAAAACGTCCCGAATTCAGCGCACATCGCATTCCATCGCGTAGCCGTTCCGTGATTTCTACTTCCCCCGCACTCGTACTGAGTTGAGACGACTGTAACGCAAGCGTCCAGCCGGCTTCGACAGTACGCAGGATCGCTGTAGCAATTTCAGGCCATAGATTAATGAACCGACGACCGGCGACGACCGTGACATCAAATGGTAACCTCATAAAACGGAACCGGAGAGACTTTCGGCAATGACCGAATCCGCATCTTCCAAGGCCGATACACCCATCCAGTGCCGCCGGGCGGCAGGCTTGATGATCACAACTTCGTCGCGACCGTGTACACGAAGCTCGCGCTGGCCGATCAGGTTTGTCGTTAGGGGAACTTCCAAGCGTTCACCGACCCGGTCAATAACGTCTTTCAGGTCTCCACCTGTTCTAACAGTCTTCAACTCGGGAAGATCCGGGCATTTTGAACGCTCTTCAAGAATGAAGCGAACAACCCGAAGCGGTGCACGTTCCGGAAGTTCAAAGACCTCGGCGCGCATCCGGCGTTTGTTTGCTACGGAGAGCCAAACACCAATTGCCGCCACGAAATTGTGGGCATAGTCCGAAAGTTGGCTAACGTTTGCGGCTTCAACAGAAGCGATCCTGCCTGCCTTCCATTGCCAACTTGCACGGGACAGACCATCACGGGCAACGACACGGGCGGCTACGTCCATTTCATATAGGTCGAATACGGCTTCGTCAAGATTCTGCCAATCGGAGACGGAGGGAGAACCTGCCTGCATATCGCAGGCAAGTTGCACCAGGTATCTACCATTCTCGGTGTTCCGGGCTTTTTTGAGATCGGGAATCGGCATACGTTCGATGTCCCGAAGCTTGATCCGTTGCATCCACAAACCGAAAGTCGATGACGTCATGAGGAAGAACCAAGATGCGAGCGACGAACTCAGAATAGTGGCTAGCAGGTGAAGAGTATCTCGCTCCGCGTGTGGAAGGGTCGCACCAAAGAAGGCGTCCGTGAAGATGGTATCTTGATCAGCAACAGCGGTGACCGGGCGTGGTCCGCGTCTCAGGAACTCCTTGATGAGCAGCAACGGCGCTTTGTAGATGTCGGGATTGCGCGGCCACTGCGCTTTATCGTCTTCAAACAAGCCCAAATCGGTCGAGACGGAGAACGGTCGAAGGTCGGCCGCTGTCAGGATCGGATGCCCTTGAAGGAAACGCGCAGCGCGGCTTTTATCTCCGAAAGTCAGCCCGACGTTGAACTCCGTACCGAGCTTGGCAAGCTGGTCTCCAAGCTTCGGATGACTGTCCGTCAGTTTGTCCAACAGGGACAGATCACGACGGAAACCGACAACCGCAGCCTTCAGGAACTCCGGTTTTCTCTGCCAGTCGGCCAGCGGCAACGTAATGATATCGCTTCTTGCAATCTCGAACGTGTGGCTTTGCGTTCCGGCCGGAGACCAGGGAACCTGCACCGCGGTGATCGCATCGGGGCGTGAGGGCCGGTGTCTTGCAAAGAGGACAACTGCGGGCATACTGCTTCTTGGAAACAGCCAATCGGACTGATTCGACAGATTGACCAGCGTCACGGGAGATAATTCTTCAATGATTTGACGCGAGGCGGATGCGCCGGTTCTGCTCAGACTGAAGAATTGGACCGCACTTAAAATCAGGCCAAATCGCGTATCCTCAGTGGCAAAATCCATCGCTCGAAACACGAAATCCAGACTCTCACCACGAGGCGACAGCGCCGTCCTCCCGCTCCCTCGGGCTTGGCGTTCCGATCTGGCCGATTGACCTCGATAGCTCCATGGTGGATTACCGACGATAACGTCGAACTTCCGGGAGGCGTCTCTTTCGGTTGGTGCTGACAGTCCATCTGCTAGAACTTTGTCATCCCACGCATCACCGACGAAGAGCGTTTTACCTATCAACGGTTCGAACTTCAGCGTCTGAGGAGGATCTGGGTTCGGATCGAGTTCCAGGGCCGCCAGATAGAGACTGAATGCGGCTACGCGCACCGCGGCTTCGCTGATGTCCACGCCGTAGACCTGTTGGTGTAACGTGGAACGGATCAATTCACGGCTTCGTTCTTCTCTTTTCGATCGAAGATCAACCAGTCGTCGCAAGGCTTCGACCAGAAAGACGCCGGAACCGCAGGTCAGATCAAGTACGGTTTCTTCTCCAGTGAGTCCTTCCGTGATCTCATCCAGAACAAGAGAGACAAGCGACAGCCGGGTATAGAAGACATCCTTCCCGGAACGGGTATCGGAAATCGATGGATCTGCATGAGCGAATTGCTCATAGATCGAGCTGATCAACTCTACTGGTATCACGTCAAACTGGTAAGGAAAGAGCGTCATCTGCCCCGTCTCGGGGTCCATGGCTTCAAGGAAGTCCGCCACCCTTGAGAGATGCTCGGTGTCAGGCAGAGCATCTCCCTCTTCGGGGAACATGTCGCCATTGAATACCTCTCGAAGCCAATTGAACAATCGAGCTGTGGCTGGAGGATCACGCAGTACGGCGGGAAAGGACTGATGACCGTAATCCTTCTCAAGATTCTGTTCCGTGACGATCTTTCGATCAATCAGGTACTGAGTAAAAATCGAGCGGCCGATCAGTCCCTGAGCACCAGAACGGTCCAATCCTATCTTTAGTAGATCGACTTCAAGGGCATAGAGGTCAGACAACAACTTCCGGTCCACGCTGGCACTGCGATCTACGGTATCTGCCTGTTGCCAGAACCGTCCCGTTTCCATCGCAAGTCGACCGGCGAATGCATCAAGCTCATCCAACTCGTTCTCGATCTTCTGAAACGTACGCAGTCGGTTAGAGGAAGCGTCTCCGGTCTTCAGAGGTTGAGCAAAACCGTTGTAGAGGTCAATTCTTTGCGGAGAAACCACCCACAGCAGTGGAGAAAATCCCTGATTCCATATCTCCCGGCGCCATCGGGCTATCTCCTTTTCGGGCGGAACTTCCGTTTCGCTCTTGAAATAGACGGTGAGCTCCGAGTCGCTACGCCAAAAGGCGTCAGGCATAAAGTCCCGAGTCTTACACTCGGCATGGGCCTTCTCATCAAGGTACACGCCGGGTGCCGGCTCGCCATTCGCCATGTAGCCGGTGGCTTCAAGTACTTCGCTTAGGACCTGAGTTGCCATCTTTTGCCTTGCGGGTTTGTATCCTGAATCGAAAAGTCAACCCACGATTACTTATCGTATGTTGAGTTAGTTCAGTTAATCATTATGTATTTAGTCGTGATTCGATTGTCAATCTCGTATTTCTCCGGCTCTTCAATGTTCACGCGGTTGTTTCAGACTGATTTCGCCGCGATGAAACATCGGTCATCGTGATCGGTCTCTTTCGGATCAATATCCAATGCCCATGGCTTTGGCGGTTTTTGTGAGGCGGTTGACACTTTAGTACGCCGGTGCGAGGCCGGTGTCAAACCACCCCAGAACGGGATATGCGAAGGGGGCGGATAGCTCTCATGCTCGAAGGAATTCAGAAGACGTCAGGTATTCTCTCGCTGTCGTAGGCCAGACGGTCCGACGCGCCGAATTTGGGACGAGCAGACCAGTCGACCCTGGGAGGAACGTAGAGTAATGGGCGAGTATCCTAATATCCGATAGATCCCAACGGACCGATTTTATCATTCGGTATGGGCAGATCTGAAAGGAATCTCATTGGTACCTGAACGTTTGTAACTAACCTCTGATCAATTCGATTTGGATTTACCGGGAACCCTATGATCGTGTTCAAGCTTGAGGGCTTGGTTTCGATCCAGTTTACCCTTCTCATATGCTTAAACAGTTCATCTTTCGCTTCTCCGCGAAAACGACGGCAGATTTCACTGATCTCGGCGGCTGTTCGAGCAAGTCTCAATCGTTTACACTCAACGATTAAGATTGCTCCATTTGATTTCCATGCCAAGACATCAATATCCCCTAAGTCGGACGACGCACCTAACTGAGTCATCGAAATCTCGGTTTTGGTTCGCCATCCATTCGTACTCAGATGTTCAGCGACTGTGACTGTGAAGTCATGACCTTTCTTGTCTGTGATTCCGCCGATATAGCTTCTCATCGTATCCGAACTGAAAAACTCCTGAGGTAGATACCCGTTTTCAATACAGTATAGTAGATAACGGAATCCCAACTGTAAGGTGCCAACTCCGAAGATCACTACGTCCGTGTCCTGTTTTCCAAAAACAAGTATCGGCTTAAAAACCACGGACATTCGACGACTGTAACGCCACGGTTGGATATCCCTGTTTGTCATTCCAGGCGGTGTTACATCCCATTTGGGCCTATGGAATAAACTGAAAGCAGATATGAACGCATTGGTTGCGTTCTCGGAAAAGCCCCTTGTTGTAATAAGTCTGTTTCTAATTTCACCCAATGTCGTCTTGACAACGATTTGATCGCAATCGACTGCCATTTCGAACAATTCTTCAATTCCCACAACGGCATCTCGTAACGAAATGTCGAACTCGGATTCAAACGCGTTAAGTAAGCTTTCAGGATAAAGTTCCTCTATCGGCTTTGGATTTTCAAATAGTCTGTTTTGATACAGGTTAGGATATCTGGAAACATCCTCTTCAAAACCATCAGTAACGTGTGCTTTAATAAATGGTTCGATTACAGTGCTTATGATATCCCTTTCAATGGAATAAGTTCCATTTTGGTGTAATTCTATTGGAGGATCGAGCAACTTGTTTTTGAATCCGTCGGAGTGAGATGCGACTTGCATCATCAGGGCAGTCTTTGCTAAGAGTTCATCCATTTGCTGTTGTGATAGGAGATTCCCTCCCGATTCCGGACATTCACAGATTGCTATTTCAAGTAAGGTACGAGTTGCCAAGTCAGTGATGCTCCTGATTCCCTCGCGTTCATGTGCGGTATGGAGCACATCATCATCAGATCCATAGAGTGCTTGCATTGCTTTTGCCGTCCGTCGCCAACGAATTCGGTCATGGAGGATACCTTCATGAACGAAAAACATCCCCTGTATTACCGACGCTCGATCAAGAGAGTTTAATTGGTATCGCAACTGATCCCATATCTTTTCAACGACCTTATTCAAGAACTTGTTACATGCGCTTATTGAGTCGATATTACTTACGTTATCACTTTGTAGGCAGCCCTCAGACAGTTTCAGTTCTGAAAATGAAAAGTCCTCACGTGATAGCATTACAGGATTCATGTTGTGTTTTTGTAGCAGTTGTTCAACGTAATCATAGCTCGTGAAAACATGTAATATCCGTATCCCCGCATCACCAGTTACTATTCTGGTTAACTGCTCGATTTTGCTATCATCGAAGTCCGTGCCCAATCCCACATGTAGCCTGGTAAGGCCTTTCGTAATACAGTTGACAACATATTGTTCGCCGAAGTTTTCCGGATGCTGGAAGTACTTCAAGAGAACCGGCGGAAACTTTATTACGACAGTTCGGTTCTTTATGGATATTCCTGGTTCAATGAACTCCGTCGCCGACTGTATACCTGCACTAACACTCGGTAAGTCCACATCTGTTAAATCTAGGCATACTTCTATTGGACCGGACTGTAGATCCTTGCCCTGCGACTCGAATTCAATCACAAGCCTGAAGAACAAGTCAATAAAGCCATTCCAAATTTGATAAGCATGGTCCCTTAATCCATTGCCCTCTTCACGAAGGCGTAAACTAAACCAACTGGGGCCACGCTCTGTTTCAATCGCCCCTGCTAATACACCTGATCGTAGATGTCCAAGGCTGGCATATACTGGGCGATCTGAAACGGAATCAAAGTATGAATCTGCATCAAGTCTTTCGACGTAAACATAATTTCCTGTCGTTGATTGGATTAAATGACGGTCGAGTGTTCTTCTGCCTTTGGCGCGTACATTCATCGGGTAACCACAATCAACCAAGAGAACTGAACCCAGGCTCACTGATAGCCCTCGAGGTACTATCTGGAAATTAGACCTTAACCAAGAGCAGAAAAAAGTGTAGTCACCACTGATGCCTGCAAATTCAACTCCTTGTTCTTCCACCCATCTTTTCTGTTTGATGAATTTCAAAAACCTTCGAATCGATTGAGCGGGATCATTAACCAACATTAGAAAATCTGAAATATGTATAACGGTCAGACTCCACCGCCCCTGCCAATCTTCAGTGCTTAAGCCACAATTTCCTCCTAATCCACCTGCGACCAATATTGTTGTTCCGCGATCTACTCCTGGTGAAGACACGCAATGATCTACGGTTCGATTAAGGTATACCCACAGGCGTTTTTCTGTTTCTTTCGCATACTCAATCACACTGTCAAGTCCTTCAATCAACGGGTCTACACTACAGTGAAGGAGGACTACATGTAGACCCTGATTCAGGTCGACCTTGAGCAACCAATCTTGAATAGGCAAATCTGACGTGTCTGTGCTTGGTACTTGATGAGAATCCACGTTTTCTAGCGTGCTTAGTCCCTCCGACTCTATTTGATAGGACTGATAGGAGGCTAGCAATTGTGCGAAGTGCGGCAACAGTCCCGTCAATTGTAACTGACCCAAAAGGAATCTCCTGATAGCAGGGCCGACTGCATGAGGCAACACAAGTACCAGTTCGTTCCCAAACTGCAAAAGCGGGTATCGCTCCAGTGAAGTATGTCCTAATCTCTCGGAATCAAGGAGTTTCCTGTTGTGAGACTTAAGGATAAACGGTTCCAGTAAAACAGAACTAACCTGTAGTGCAGTGAGGTCGTTTGTGGTGAATGATACGGATTTCGCCCTGTCGACAATTCGAATCGCTGGCGATAATCTACTGACGCTTTTGGGGGTTGATGATTCAGTATGCCACCGTTGCAATCCAACTCTATCTGCGACACATTCGCTCAGTGCTAGCAAAGCAAATAATGGGTCTAGCATTTTCTTATATTCAGGCAATGCTCTATGGTGGTATATGATATCGAGAACAGTCTGTGTAAAGTAACCGCTTGAATGCCAGATTCCCTCAAACAACCGCCGATTTCCATTTGGTGTACTAACGTTCGTGATGAAAACATCTTCGGCCGGGTCTTCTGCCATTACAATAGAAGTATCGCCCAGAAATCTGTTTAGCCAACGATCTACATCATTCAACGTTGGTTTCCGTTTCCCTCGACAGTGGAGAACAGCTAGATGAACGAGGATTTCCAGACGTATAGTATTCGCATGTAATGATGGTACAGTGAGGAGACTAGCAAGACGACTTGATGTATGACGTAAGTCGTACTTTTGAAGATCCTGCACAAGTGGCTTCAGTTCGGGGTCGTCAAGAGCGATCATCTATTTTCCGGTTTATCGGTCCGTAGAGTTAACCCGGTCAAGGGTGCAGTACTATTGATCCAATCTTTGTAAAGAAGAGCCAACTTGTCATTCCGTCCTATTTGGAAGGAGATGCGGGTTTAACAAGCCTCACTCGACCTGTGAGAAGCTGTTGCATCATGCCCTGCTTGATGGCGCGAGTCTTGTCCCGGTGGCGCTCCAGCACGGCGATCTCGATATCCATATCAGAAAGAGTGCCAGCAATAGCACGTTGTTCCCGAACTGGCGGTAGCCAGATCTCAAAGTTTCGCATTACATCCCAGTCTGTGCGTGGCATGTGTGTTCCATAGGAGACACTGGCCGCTTTGATGAATTGGTCGGATTGAATGATGGTATATAGGAAACCGTTGTCTGCCTGCTTCGTATCAGTCACCAGTGGCCATATCTCAGTCGTGCATATTCCGTCCCGGTCTGCGAGCCAGAACTTTCGAAGATATGAACGAAGTCGGCCAAAGAGCACATCACCAGAATAGAAACGATATTTGGAAGAAGTTGAGTACTGAGCCGTTGAACACCCCAGTAGCCGCCCCTCGCGTTGCCCGATATGGTCGAGTTCCACACAGGGCGTATCTATTGGTACTTTCGAGGGTAGTACCTTTTGATTGCGAATGGACGCAATATCCCCTAGTCGTTTTGTCTCCCACTTCCCACTGAATCCCGGCAGCCGAAACTTTCCAGTGAGAAGTTGCTGCGTGGTAGCTTGTTTGACAGCCTGCTTCTTGTCGATCAGTTCCTCCAACGCCGTGAGTAATCCATCTACATCCGATAACGCCTCAGCGATGGTGCGTTGTTCAGTAGGAGATGGTAACGGTATGCGCACCTCTCTGAGTGCCTGTTTCGATATTCCAAAGACCTTTAGACCAGTGGCGAGACTACGCAACTGCCTCTTTACGGATTCCTTATCCAGAAGGTACCCGCGATAGCCTTCATGGGTGCGTAGGTCCTTTGGTCTCAACAGGAGAGTATGCAGTCCGGCAACTGCTTCAGTAACGCCAAGATTTCGAACTTCCACGCTCTTGCCGACCCCGGTTTCGTCCTCAGAAGCATCAGCAACTATCAGATCGCCCTCACGAAGCCGGTTCGCTGTAACGCCTTTATCAACCGAAAGGCGTGGTAATTTATCGCGAGAGAAGTCGATGAAGTGATGAAAGCGGGTATGGATATCTCCGTAATGCACGTATGCAACGTCACCGGTGTCACCGAGTTCGGCCCTCGAATTAGAAGCAGTACGCAGATAGTCAAAAAGATCACCAATGGAATACATGGACCAATCAGACGGTATCACCCCCACTTCGGTTCGCTTGTAACCTTTTGGCACCTTATCCGATAGCACGTGACCTCCGAATTTGTCGTACCGTAAGCCCCATCCGCTTCAAGTGCCCCTCGACCTTCTCGCCGAACGCCTCCACTTCCCGATCCAACTCCGGCAACGGACAGGCATAGCGTTCTTCCAGTTCTGTCACGCGCCCGGTAAGTTGCCGTGTCAACCCTTGCACCTCATCCTTGACGGCGGCCCGTATACTCGTAAACCACTTGTCCTCGATCACAAGCGTCTTTATCTCAATTTCGGTGAGCATCGTGTACTTCTGGATCACCGATGTAAGTAACGTGTCCCGTGTCTGCTTGCATGTATCCTTTTGGACCTTCTCGTCTTCCATGAACTGGAGATAGTCGTAGAGAATATCCAACTCCTCGAATAGTCCTTCTTCGTCTTGGACGTTCTTGGTCCAATCATGAACGCCAAAGGTTGTTTTCTTGATGGCCTTTACCTGATTGTGCTCCGGCGTTCCTTCGGAACAACTCTTTAGAATGGCTTCCTTTAACTCGATGACGCGTTGCCGCACATTACCCTTGGTGATACCACTCTTTCCTTCAAGACCGTTGAGAGCGCCCTCATCGGCACCATGTTCCTCTTCGAATTCCTCCTTACGTTCCGCCAATTCGGAAACTTCCGCCTCAAGTCGCTCCAGTTCTTGCTGTTCGTTCTTGAAGAATTTCGCAATTAACAAAGTATGCGGGATAAGTTCACCAATGTACTTGGTAGTCTTTTGGCCCTTCTTGATAGTGAACTCCGGAGTTTCCTTGTCATGGGAGGAACGAAGGTTGCGACCTACCTGCCAGCCTTCCGCGGCGATAAGGTACACATCGTCCTGCATCGTTTCATCCCAATAGTCCATCAACCGTTGGTACATGTCGTACGGGTCGAGCAGCGGCAGGTCAGCGAAACGCGCCAGCAGATCCTCTGCCAAGGCGCGAATGAGTTCCCTGGGGTTGGCGCCTGTCTCCAGTCCTTTCAGAACGGCCTCATGTGTCTTGCACCAATCGTCGAGAACGGCCGCAACCCGGGTCTCGTACGATCTGAATTCCATGTGATCGAGAATGGCGGCCTTCACCTGTCCCGTCTCGATGCGACTTTCGCTGTAGCCCTCTCGGCCGTTGCCGACAAACAACGTCCGGCGCAGTGAGGGGAAGACGTCCCAGTAGACACTGAGCGCGTCGAGGTCGCGGTCCGGGATGCCGCCACGCAAATGGGCGTCGAGATCGTGCAGATCTTCCGGCTCGCTGGAATCGACCCAGCGCGGGATGTTGAGGTTGTAGTCGTTAGCGGGGCCGACAATCTGGGCGGTCGGAACCATGCGGGAATAACGCGGCAACTTAATCTGTCGGTTAAATACGTCGACGATTCGGTGGATGTCCTGTGCGCGCAGGCGGTTCTTGTTGCCGTCCTTGCGGAAGCCCTTGCTCGCGTCGATCATGAAGATGCCGCCGCGCGCATGGGCGTTTTCCTTGTCTACAACCAGGATGCAGGCGGGGATGCCGGTGCCGTAGAACAGGTTGGGCGGCAGGCCGATGATACCCTTGATGAATCCGCGTTGGATGAGGTTCTTTCGAATGTCCGCTTCCCGGTTGCCCCGGAACAGTACGCCGTGCGGCAGGATGATCGCCCCCTTGCCCTTGCTGTTGAGCGACGCAATGAGGTGAAGGAGGAACGCGTAGTCACCATTCCTGGCAGGTGGGATACCGTAGCCGAAACGTCCGAACTCGTCGTTGGCAGGATCAAGGCCGTTGGACCAGGCCTTGGCGGAAAAAGGTGGATTGGCAACGGCAAAGTCGAAGGTCTTGAGGCGGTCGTTCTGGTTCTTGAAGTACGGAGCGGCCAGGGTGTTGCCTCGCCAGATTTCGGCGGTCTCGTGACCATGCAGGATCATGTTCATCCGCGCCAGCGCATAGGTGGCGTTGTCCATCTCTTGGCCATAGACGGTAATGCCATGCGGTGCTTCATCGGCGGCCCTGAGCAGGAGCGAACCTGAACCGCAGGTCGGGTCGTAGAGGGTCTGATCCTGCCGGGTATCCGGTCCGATGCCGATCACCTGGGCCATGATGCGTGAGACCTCGGCCGGCGTGTAGAACTGTCCCTTGCTCTTGCCGGATTCCGTGGCGAAGTGCATCATCAAATACTCGTAGGCGTCGCCGAGGAGATCATCCCCATCGGCCCGGTTCGCGCCAAAATCGAGACTGTCAAATATGGCGACGAGCCTGGAAAGCCTGTCCTGCATCTCCTTGCCGGACCCCAGCTTGTTTTCGTCGTTGAAATCCGCCTGATCGATGACGTCTCCAAGATCGTTCGCTTCCGCGAGCGTGGCGATCACCGTGTTTATCTTATCGCCGATCTCTTTATCGCCGACCAGCTTTACGATATCGGCGAAACTCCCGCCCTCGGGCACTTCGATGAGCATATTCGGATCTTTGGACGCCTTGTCAGAGACGTATTTCATGAACAGCAGCGTAAGGACATAATCCTTGTACTGAGAGGCATCCATGCCACCACGCAGTTCATCGCAGCTTTGCCAAAGAGAGGAATATAGTTGGGACTTCTTCAGGGCCATTGGTCAGTTTCAAGTATGGGTTGGACTTGGTGGACGATTGAGCACGAGATTGGGTAGAACGCACCCACGATTCAGCCTCAATCGATACTACGTGAGGTACGTAGCACGGACATGATTGAAGTATACTACTCCTCGGCCGAGGTAACTTAATTCGCCCTACAAAAGGACAAGCAGGTTCGTGTCTATGAGTACGCTATTCATTACGAAGCAGCCAGTTCCCGTATTTTCATTGCAGTCACCTGCCCGTCGCTGTCGCGTATTACTACGATTTTGTACGTTCTGTTGTTAGGTCTTAGTGGAACAAAGGCGGGGATATGAGCTGGATGAGGGATATCCCATTTACGGGCAAATCCTACTGTCACGTTCCACTGAGCGGTCGGTTCATCGTATTCGACCTCTTCTAACCCAATATGCGATATATTCTCTTCCGAGTATACATCGGCAACATGTTCCATGGCTGTCTTTACTGCTTGCTTGACGTTCATTGGTAACCTCACGATTCGATGAGCCAGAACAACATAACTCATTTAGTCGGTAGATTGACAGCCTGCCCGTAATCTTTCTTCACTCCATCCCGACCCCGACTCCGCGTCGACTCCGTTCCCGTTTCCGGTACCTGGCGTTAGGCGCCTCGAGTATCTGTTGCTGCTTTTCCGTCAGGTCTTCATACCAGTCCGGATCATAGTATTGAGCGTACCATGAAACAGAGTTGGGCGAGTACTTGTAGAAGAGGGTGCGGCGCTCGTCGCCGTGCCAGGGCATGGTGCCGTGGGTCAGCGCCTCGGTGAAGATCACGGCGGTGCCCGCCTTGCCGGTCACGGCGCGGATGAAGGGCTGATCGGTCTTCAGGTTGCGCCACTCGTCGGGGAACCGGAAGTTGCTTTTGTGACTGCCGGGCACGCAGCCGAAGCCGCCGTCGCCGGGGTTCACGTCCTTCAGGTTGTAGGCGACCACGGTCAGGCCACACCGGATTTCCTCATTTATACAGGTGTAGGAATACAGCGGGTCGAAGGGAATTGCCCCGCCGTGCAGGGTCGTGCCGATGGGCCCGTCGCCCTTCCGGATGATGTCGGCGTAATCGTGGTCAAGCCGGTACTTCGGTCCGACCAGTTGCTCCAGGTAAGGATCTATCCGCGGGTTGTCGATCAACGCCCGGTACGCGGGACCCCAGTCGAGCAGGGTGAAACCGAAACGGTGCGTGGTCGCGCCGGGTTCCATGGCCTCCTCGACCTTTTCGTCGAGGATGCGGTTCAATTCTGCGAGTCGTCCGGCGTCAAGGGCGTCCGGGACCTCGATGAAGCCCTGCAGGTCGAAGAGATACCGTTCATGGGGGGTCATGCGCTGTCCTTTTCCGGATCAGGGCTCGATCGTCGACCATTCCGTAACCTCGAAGCGTATCCGCTCCCGGCCCGTCAGTCGTCGTCCACCGCGTAGTCGTCACCGTAGTACTTGCTCGTGGTGCGGGTATGGAACTGAACCGCCGAGATGGGTTCGTACTTGGGCTCGCCCGTGTTGGGCAGCACCTCGAGCATCTCTTCCTCCCAGACGTAGACGGCCATGGGAATGCTGATGCGGGCGGTTTCGAAGAGACGGGCGTCCTGCGGCTTGCTGACCCGGTGGGTCGTGGACGGGAGGCGGTCGTTGGTGATCCGCTGCATGTAGTCGCCCGTGTTGATGATGATACTGCCTTCCGGGGGATTGAGGCGGATCCACTTCATGTTCTCCCGGTTCAGCACCTGCAGTCCGTCCACCCCGTGGGAGGGCAGGATGGTGAACAGGTCGACGTCCTCGTGTCCCAGCATGCGGCCGGCCCCGGATGCGTCGTCCTCCGCCGTGATGGGCGGGTAGTAGTTGAGCCGGAACCCGAAGTTCGTCCGGGTGAGTTTTTCGTCGTAAAGCGTCGGATCGCAGCCGAGGTAGGTCAGGATGCTCTGCATGAGGGGCAGGATAAGCTTTTCGTGATTCAGGATGACTTCCCGGAAGAACGGTTCGTATCCGCTGGCGGGCCAGAAATCCGCTTCCCGGTAATCCGGGTTCTCGCCCAGATTGAAGGCCCGCCGGCAGAAGACCCAGCCCTCGACGAGATCGGGATGCATGCGGCTGGTCTGTTTGATCGGGAAGTACCCCTGGTTGACCGAACCCTGCCGCTGCGCCTCGTACTTCAACTTGTCGGCCATAGGCGTGGCCGTGAAGAATTCGGCCACCTTGCGCTCGGTCTCCTCGTACAGGCTGGTCGGGATTTCGTGGTTCTCGAGGATGACGAATCCGATACCTTCCATGGCCTCGCCGATATCCCGGGCGAATTGCGCCCTGCCCTCCGGACCGCCGCGGTAGAAAAGGGCCATGTCGCAGGTCCTGATCTGCGTTTCCTCGTCGAATTCCTCTAAGGCCGCGCCTTCGGCCAGGTTGTAGGTCTGTTCCTTTTTAACCTGGTCGTACTGGGTGTATTCCTGGTTGACTGCCTTGATACCGTGTTCCTGGTCCGCCTGATCGGTGCTCATGACCGTACCCCCGGCCCGGGCGGCCGCCGTTCCGTACCGCCGCGAACCCTGCTGTTATGGATCGGGTGTCTTGATCGTTTAGTATCATCAATATCTCATATCACCGCGGGGTCTGGCAAGGGTAAAATGGTCGTGGGGAGCGCTGCGGATCAGCGTGGTGGGATGCCATGGGGAGCGCTGCGGAAGGTGCCACAGATCAGTGCGGCGGGATGCCGTCCGGGCGGCCCACAAAACAGTTGACACGGCGGCTTCGCGCCAGATACATATGGGGCATGGCCAACGCACGCTTCAACCCGCCCCAGCCCTATAATGAACCGGTCCTGGACTACACCCCGGGATCGGCCGAAAGAGCGGCCGTCAAGGCTCGACTCCACGAGCTGAAATCCGCGCCGGTCGAGATCCCGCTGATCATCGGCGGGCGGGAGGTAAAGACGGGCCGCACCGCACCGCTGCGCGCACCTCACGACCACGCGCTGGATCTCGGCGTGTACCACCGGGCCGGCGAGGCCGAGGTCCGCCTGGCGATCGACGCGGCCTTGGAAGCCCGTAAGGCCTGGGCGGACATGCCCTGGGAACACCGGGCGTCGGTACTGATGAAGGCGGCCGACCTGCTGGCCGGCTCCTGGCGCCAGACGGTCAACGCCGCGACGATGCTGGGCCAGTCCAAGACGGTTTTCCAGGCCGAGATCGACTCCGCCTGCGAACTGATCGACTTCTGGCGGTTCAACGTCAGCTACCTCGCACAGCTGATGAGTGACCAGCCGGCCTCCTCGAAAGGGGTGTGGAACCGTCTCGAGTACCGCGCCCTCGAGGGATTCGTCTTCGCCGTCACGCCCTTCAACTTCACCGCCATCGGCGGCAACCTGCCCACGGCGCCGGCCCTAACCGGCTGCACGGTCCTGTGGAAGCCGGCCTCCACGGCGGTCTACTCGGCATACTATGTCATGCGGCTGCTGCAGGAAGCAGGCCTGCCGCCCGGCGTAATCAATTTCATCCCGGGATCGGGGTCCGAGGTGGGCGATCCGGTGCTGAACAGCCCGGACCTGGCGGGGATCCATTTCACCGGCTCGACCGACACGTTCCAGCGGATGTACCGTACCGTGGCCGGCAACCTGGACCGCATGAAGCACTACCCCCGCATCGTGGGAGAAACGGGCGGAAAGGACTTCATCTTCGTCCACGCCTCGGCGGACGTCGATGCCCTCGTGGCGGCGGCGGTCCGCGGCGCCTTCGAATACCAGGGGCAGAAGTGTTCCGCGGCCTCCCGGATGTACGTGCCCCGCTCCCTGTGGCCGGACTTCAGGGAACGGTTCGTCGCGGCAGTCGAGCAAATCAGGATGGGCGACCCGGAGGATTTCACGAACTTCATGGCGGCCGTGATCGACGAGGCATCCTTCGAGAACATCGCTGATCACATCGAATACGCCCGGTCGGCGGAGGACGCCGAGATCATCACCGGCGGTGGCTGCGACCGGGAGCATGGCTGGTTCGTCGAACCGACGACCATCGTTACGACCAACCCGCGTTTCAAGACCATGGAAGAAGAGATCTTCGGGCCCGTGCTGACTATATATGTTTACGAGGACGACCGGCTGGAAGAGACTCTGGCACTGTGTGACAGCACCTCGCCCTACGCGCTAACCGGTTCCGTGTTCGCCAGGGACCGGCAGGCTATCGTCCGCATTTCGGACGCGTTGCGCAACGCCGCCGGAAACTTCTACGTCAACGACAAGCCCACCGGCGCCGTCGTCGGACAGCAGCCCTTCGGCGGGGCGCGGGCGTCGGGGACGAACGACAAGGCGGGCAGCCCGATGAACCTGCTGCGATGGATGAGCGCCCGGACCATCAAGGAAACCATGGTCCCGCCGGCAGACTGGCGTTATCCTTTCATGGACGAGGCTTAACCCTATCGATTCACGGAAGTTCAACCGGAGGAACCAATGAGTGAAGCACGACCCTTAAAGGTACATGTAACCGGAGCGTACGGACTGATCGGCAACCTGACGTACCGCCATCTGAGCGCGAAGGATGAGTACGAAGTCTACGGGAGCGGCCGGCGGACCGCCTCATCGGACCGCATCGACGATGAGGATCTCCTGCGAATCCCCGATGACCGTTTCTTTCTTGCCGACCTGACCGACCGGGACGCCGTGTCGAGGGCCCTTACCGGCATGGACGCGGTGATCCATCTCGGCGCGGTTCCCGATCCCGGGGCGTCCTTCGAGACCATTCTGGAGAGCAACATCCGGGGCACCTACAACGTGCTGGAAGTCTGCAGGGAGGAGGGCATCAGGCGCCTGATCTACGCGAGCTCCGTCATGGCGAGTTGGGGCTACGGCCAGTTCTCCGAACCCTACGTGTCCCTCAACGAGGGCCGCCTCGAGGGGCTGCCCGATCCCATGCCCATCGTGAAGGTCACCGACCCGCCCCGGCCCACGGAACCCTATTCGGCCAGCAAAGTGTGGGGCGAAGGCATCTGCCGCACCTACCACGACGCCCATGGTTTTTCCGTCGTCTGCCTCCGCATCGGCTGGGTCAACAAGCAGAACGAGGCCACCGAGCCGTTCCTGCGGTCGGTATGGTGCAGCCAGGCGGACATCACGCAGATCATAGAACTGGCTCTGAAGGCCACGGAGAATTCGGTCTACGAGGTCTGCTTCGCCGTGACCGACGGCCCGCACCGCTGGGTGGACCTGGAGCATACGCGGAATCGGCTGGGTCACGAGTTTTAAGGGTTGAAAACCCCGGTTGCGCGGGCGTTAAGTGGCAGCCATTAAAGTAACAGTCGAATCATGCTCGAATAGAAGCTGATTCACACCACACGATCTCACACTCGAAAGGAGCGTGGAAACATGCCGAAACTCACCGTCAACGGAGTGGAGAACGAGGTCGATTCGGGGCAACGTCTCGTACTGGCCATCGAGGGAACCGGCGTTAACATCGGCCACCGCTGCGGCGGGAACGCCAAGTGTACGACCTGTCGCGTGACGTTCGTATCGGGCGAGCCGGACACCATGACCGAAGCCGAACGCGACGTGCTGACCGAGAAGGGCGCCCTCGGCGAGGTGCGGCTGTCCTGCCAGATCATCTGCGATCACGACATGTCCGTCGAGCCGGGATTCCTGCTGGAGAACGAGGAAGAGTGGACCGACACAGGGCCGACGCCGGAGACGAGTATCACACCCGACCCGGTCTGGACCGACAAGCCCTAGGTGTTTGGCTATTGGTCATGACTG
Organism: Gemmatimonadota bacterium; assembly: GCA_026706345.1. Classification (NCBI taxonomy): domain Bacteria; kingdom Pseudomonadati; phylum Gemmatimonadota; species Gemmatimonadota bacterium. Next base: position 28,996 of record JAPOYX010000026.1, read on the forward strand.
ATGTAATCTACACCTGCCCGATGCATCCGGAGGTGCGCCAGGCGCATGCCGGCTCATGCCCGGTCTGCGGCATGGGCCTGGAGCTTGAATCCGCCGCGATGGCCGATGACGATCCGAATCCCGAACTGGTGGATTTCACCCGGCGATTCCGGGTCGGCGCCGCGTTGACATTTCCCCTCCTGATTCTTACGATGGGGCCCTTTTTCGGCTTCGGGGGCCTGCGAGAGGCCTTTGGAGCACGCGGGGCGCTCTGGATCGAGGTGCTGCTGGGCACGCCGGTGGTGCTGTGGTGTGGCTGGCCGTTCCTCGCGCGCGGATGGACGTCGTTTCGCACCATGAACCTCAACATGTTCTCCCTGATTGCGATGGGGGTGGCCACCGCCTGGCTCTTCAGCCTGGTCGCGGTGCTGGCGCCCGACTTGTTCCCGGAAGGCTTCCGCGACGCGGAGGGCCATGTCGGCGTCTATTTCGAAGCGGCGGCGGTGATCGTGACGCTGGTGCTTCTGGGCCAGGTCCTGGAACTTCGCGCCCGCGAGAGCTCCGGCAGGGCAATCCGGGCGCTGCTCGACATGGCGGCCAGGGCCGCGCGCGTGGTCCGCGAGGACGGACGAGAGGAAGAGATCCCGGTTGACGAGGTGCGACCCGGAGACCGGCTGCGGGTGCGGCCGGGTGACAAGGTGCCTGTCGACGGCGTGGTGGTCGAAGGCCGCTCCTCCGTCGACGAGAGCATGATCACCGGTGAGCCGATACCCGTGGAGAAAACGGCGGGCGATGCACTCACGGGCGCAACCATCAACGGTACCGGAAGCCTGATCATGGAGGCCACGCGCATCGGCGCCGACACGATGCTGAGCCAGATCGTCGAGATGGTGGCAAATGCGCAGCGGAGTCGCGCGCCGATCCAGAAGTACGTCGACAAGGTGGCGGGCCTGTTCGTACCGGCGGTGATCCTGGCAGCGGCCTGCGCGTTCATTGCCTGGGCGCTTTGGGGTCCGGCGCCCGCGCTGTCCTACGCGATACTTGCGTCGGTTTCGGTTCTGATCATCGCCTGCCCGTGCGCGCTGGGTCTCGCAACGCCCATGTCGATCATGACGGCGACGGGGCGCGGCGCACAGATGGGCGTGCTGATCAAGAACGCCGAAGCGCTCGAGCGGTTTGAAACGGTCGACACGCTGCTCGTCGACAAGACGGGCACGTTGACGGAGGGAAAACCCCGGCTGGTGGCCGTCCTGCCCGAGACCGGATACGACGAAGCCACGGTACTGAGGCTGGCCGCGTCCCTGGAAAAGGGTTCCGAGCATCCCCTGGCCGAGGCCATCGTGCGCGGAGCCGAAGACCGTGGCGTCCAGCTGGGCGAGGCGACGGACTTCGAAGCCGTGACCGGCAAGGGCGCCAAAGGCAGGATCGACGGCAGGACGGTCGCGATCGGCAACTTGAAAATGGCGCGCGACCTCGGCCTGGAGGTCGAAGCGCTGGCCGAACGGGCCGATCGCCGGCGTGACCATGGCGAAACGGTGGTGGCCGTCATGCCGGACGGCAAGCTCGCGGGCCTCGTGAGCGTCGCCGATCCGGTAAAGGACTCCACGCCTGACGCGCTCGGTGCCCTTCGTCAACTCGGTTTTCGCATCATCATGGCCACGGGCGACAGCGAGCGCACGGCGAAGGCCGTGGCAACCCGCGTCGGCATCGATGACATTCGCGCCGATGTGCTGCCCGAGGACAAGGCCCGCATGATCCAGGAACTGCAGGCCGAGGGGCGGAAGGTCGCCATGGCGGGAGACGGGGTCAACGACGCGCCCGCCCTCGCCCAGGCTGATGTCGGGATCGCCATGGGCACGGGCGCCGACGCGGCCATCGAGACCGCCGGCATCACGCTGGTCAGAGGCGACCTTAACGGCATCGTCCGTGCCCGGCGGCTCGCGCGCGCCAGCATGCGCAACATTCGCCAGAACCTGTTCCTGGCCTTTGCCTATAACACCGCTGGCGTACCGGTGGCCGGTGGATTGCTCTTCCCCGTCTTCGGCATCCTCATCAGTCCGATGTTCGCGGCCTTCGCGATGACCGCATCGTCGATTTCCGTCGTCTCGAACGCGCTGCGCCTGCGCAGCAAGCGCCTCTGATTCACCCCTTCAGCGCACCCACCGTGATCCCCCGGGTCACCTGGCGCTGGAGCAGGGCGTAGACCAGCATCGTGGGCAGCATCATGAGCACCAGGCCGGCGAAGGCCATGCCCCAGTCGCTGCGGTACTGGCTCACAATGGTGATGTTGGCCAGGCCGAGGGGAAGGGTGCGCAGGCTTTCAGCGTTTTCTCCCGACAGGAACATGAAGGCCATGAAGAACTCGTTCCAGGTGCCGAGGAAGGCGAAGATGCCCACGGTGACCAGGGCGGGCTTGGCCAGCGGCAGCATGATGTGCCAGAAGGCCCGCAGTTCGCCGGCGCCGTCCATCAGCGCCGATTCGTGGAGTCCGGACGGCAGCGACTTGAAGAAGCCCGCCAGGATGAAGATGGCGAAGGGCATCCCGAAGGCGATGTAGACGAGGAGCAATCCCAGGCGGGAGTTGAGCAGCATCAGGTCCTTCATCTGAAAGAACAGCGGTACGATGGCCAGCTGCAGTGGCACCATCAGACCCGCCAGAAAGAAGAAGAACAATGGCCGGGCGCCGAAGAAACGGAACCGCGACAGGGCATAGGCCGCCATGGCCGCGAAGAGCAGCGACAGGATTACTGTCAGTACCGTCAGCACCGCGCTGTTCAGGAAGTAGTCTCCGAAATGCCCCACCGTCCACGCCCGTGAGAAGTTGATCCACTGCAGGTCCGCCCAGTCCGGCAGTGTGAAAGGCGCCAGGAAAATCTCCCGGTCCGTCTTGAGCGACGTGTACAGCAGCCAGGCCATCGGGTAGACCACGATGACCAGGTAGCCGAGCAGCACGGGATAGATGAGGAGATTCCAGGTCGCTGTCCGGCGCGTTTCGCCCGTCTGTTTCTTCTCTTCCATCCTTTTATCCTCTTTCGTCCGCGTCATCAATATCCCACCGTCGTTCGCTTCTTCGTTCTCGTCCGCGTCATCAATATCCCACCGTCGTTCGCTTCTTCGTTCTCGTCCGCGTCATCAATATCCCACCGTCGTTCGCTTCTTCGTTCTCGTCCGCGTCATCAATATCCCACCGTCGTTCGCTTCTTCGTTCTCGTCCGCGTCATCAGAATTCCACCGTTTCCCTTCGCATGAGCCTCAGCGTGGCGGCCGTGCCGAAGAAGACCATGATGAACAGCAGCACCGCGATGGCCGTGGCCTCGCCGATCTTGAACTCGGTGAACATGTCCTGCACCATGAGCGTGCCGATGACGTGCACCTGCGTGGTGGGCGTCTGGTTGGTGAGGAGCCAGATGGTTTCGAAGGCCTTCATCCCCCCGATGACCATGAAGACGATGGAGATGGACAGCACCTCCCAGATCAGCGGCAGGGTGATGGTCCAGAACTGTCGCCATGACGAGGCGCCGTCGATGTCCGCCGCTTCGTAGAGGCTCTGGGGGATGCTCTCCATGGCGGCGAGGAACAGGATCATGTTGAAGCCGCAGGCGCCCCAGATGGACATGGGGATCAGGGCCCAGTACAGGTTGGACTGCGACAGCCAGGCGAATCCTTCCATGGCCTGCAGCCAGCTTCCCGCGCTTTCGAGACCGGCGGCGGACAGGATCACGCCCAGTCCCACCAGCGCCGTGTTGATCGGTCCGCCCTGGGGATTGTAGAGGTGCATCCAGAGGAGCGTGGCGGCCACGGCCCCCAGGATATTCGGGAAGAAGAAGGCGATGCGGAAGAACTTCGATCCCCGTATCTGCCGGCTGATGCACACGGCCAGGAAGAGGGAGATCGGGATGACGAACAGCGGGATGACGAACATGATGAACAGGTTGTTGTTCAGCGCGATCCAGAACCCGTCGCTTTCGAAGAGCAGGCGGCCGAAGTTGAGCAGGCCCGTGAACCGCATGTCGGTCAGCCCGTCCCATTCGTTCAGGCTCCAGACGAAGGATTTCACGCTTGGGATAATGACGAACACGGAGTACAGCAGCAGGGCGGGCGCGATGAAGATGATCCGGTCGGTCCTCCGGAGGAACGGGAGGCCGGCTGCGTGCGCGGTTCCGGCGCGACGGCGGTCCCGGTAGCGCTTGCAGGTCGTGGCCGACCAGTAGCCCACGGCCAGGGCCATGAGTCCGATCAGCAGACTGGGCTTCCACACGTGCCGGATGTTGATCTCGTCCGGTGCGATGGTCTGCCGCCGTACGACGGCCGCGGCGGCTTCCAGCTCAGCCGCGGCCACCGCGGGCATGGTCTGACCGGTAATCACCCTGAACCGGGCATCGGTCCAGTACTGTGTCATGGCCGGATAGCCTTCCCCAGGCGGTGTGCCGTAGGTGACGGCCGCGTCCTTCAGCATGGCGGCCAGGTCGGCCATGTCCTCCGACAGGTTCTCTTCGGATACACCGGCCACGGACACGGGGATGTCGCGCATCCGGGCGAAAAGACCGGCCATGCGCCGGGAGGTCATGAACCGCAGGAACTCGACTCCGGCAAGCGGGTTGTCGCTATCCTTCATGACGAAATAGTACCCGGAACCGCCGTAGACGGCCGTCGGATCCGCCTTGCCGGTCGGCGCCACCGGCAGGTTGAAGGACCCCAGGCGGAATCCCTCCGGTATCTTGCCCAGCATCTCGCTCTTGAGCCACGAACCGCAGAAGATCATGGCCGTGTGTCCCAGGAAGAACTCGAGCTGGGATTCCGTGTGGCTCATGCCCATGGCGCCTGGCTGGAAGTAGTTCAATGCGATCCGCTGCGCGACGGACAGGGCTTCCCCGAATTCGGGATTGTCGAAACTGCCGGGCACCAGGTTCTTCTGGTCGTCGTACCGGTCAGGCCCGGCGAGGTGGTAGTACGCGTGGTCGATTACGGCCTGCACGTATCCCGGATACCGGCCCTGAAAGGCGAGCGGCCACATGCCCGCCGCCCTGATCTCTTCGCAAAGCGCGAAGAACTCCTCCCAGGTGGTGGCGGGCTGCCAGCCGTGTTCCTCGAAGAGGTTCTTATTGTACCACACGGCGTAGGCCGAGGCCATCAAGGGTACGCTGTAGGTCTTGCCTTCATGGGAATAGCGATCCAGGGTGCCGGGCAGGAACGATTCGCGCCAGGTGCGGTCGCCCTCCCAGTTGGGCTGATCGAGGAATTCGTCCAGCGGAAGGAGATCGCCGTTGCGGATGAGCGCCCAGTAGTTCAGCCGGGCATTGGTGACCTCGGGGAAAGACCGTTCCAGGATACGCACCCGCACTTTGTCGTGGATGCGGGGATCTCCGTAGAGGTCGATCTGAACGCCTTCATGCTCCTGTTCGTAGGTGCGGGCGCATTCGAGGAAGAACTCCAGTCCCTGGCCGCCCTCGAAAAGGGGCACTTCGACGCGGACGGGGGGTTGGTCCCGCGCTTCGGCAACGGCCGCAACGACCGGTAACGACACGACGATAGCGAGCAGGAGGAAGCGGAACGGGGTCATGGTTGGAGAACCGATGGATTCGAGCCTCAGAGAACGGTAGAGTAAATGTAGGATACGTGGTATATCCTGTCAACGCCGCCCACTTTGTCCCCTGGCGAGCGCCCCAGGTACGCGCATAAGCGGTTGACAGGCGCGGTGCGGCTTTTCTACATTCACCGATTGACTTTCCTACGACGGCGTCACCGCCACCCTACAGGAGCAGATCCATGCGTGAGATCAATTTCGGCGCGGGAAGACCCGATCCGCAGTCTTTTCCCTCGGACGCGCTGGCAGAGGCTGCCGCGAAGGTCATTTCGAGCCGCGGCGCGGAACTGGTGAATTACCCGGACGGACGCGGTTATCAACCCTTGCGGGCCATCGCTTCACACCGATTCGAGCGCGGTACGGGACGGGCGGTGCCCTTGGAGGAGATCGTGCTGACGTCCGGATCCATGCAGGCACTCCAGCTGATTACGGACGCCTTCACGTCGCCGGGAGACACGATCGTCACGGAATCCTTCACCTACGGCGGATCGCTGAGCGTGTTCCGAAGCCGGCAGGTGTGCATCGAGCCGGCCCCGATAGACGACCACGGCCTGGTCACCGATGGACTGGAGACGGTGTTGAAACGGCTCGTCGACTCGGGTACGCCACCGAAGTTCATCTATACCATACCCACGCATCACAACCCCACGGGCTCCATCCTGCCGCTGGAACGGCGGGAACGCCTGCTCGAACTGGCCAGGAAGTTCGACACGCTGGTCGTGGACGACCACTGTTACGGAGATCTGGTGTTCCAGTCCGATCCGGTGCCGCCGAACCTGTACCACCTCGACGAAGACGACCGTGTCGTGTACGTCGCCTCTTTCTCCAAGATCCTCGGACCGGGCGTACGGCAGGGCTACTTCATGGCGCCGGAGGCGCTGCAGCAGCGGATCATGGCGAACAAGATGGACGGTGGAACCAACGCGCTGGCGAGCATGATCGTGGCCGAATACCTGGGCGATCACCTCTGGGACCACATCCGCGATGTAAATAAAGTCATGAAGGCGCGCAAGGACGCGTTAGTCGAGTCGCTGGCGACCCACTTCAGTGATCTGGGCGAGGAAGTATGGTGGACGGATCCGCCCGGCGGCATGTTCGTCTGGGTGCGGATACCGGCGGCTACGGACACCCGAAAAGCGCTGCAACTGGCCGCCGGACGGGGGGTTTACTACAGCCTCGGGCAGTCCTTCAGCGCCGGGAACGAGGATATTCCCTACCTGCGCATCGCTTTCGGATTCCCCACGATAGAGGATATCCGCGAAGGCGTGCCTATTCTCGCGGATTGCATTAAAGAAGCCCAGGGCAAGGACCTGGCGGCGTAGAAATGGGTGCGTTACTCATCGCCGGACACCCTCAGATACCCCTCGACTCTGCCTAGTCGGGTGTTTATGTTGTCGAGACGATTGTTCATATCTCGCATTGCGGTACGGATTTCCGTAAAGTCGATTTGCATTTCAGTTCGGAACGCGGCCAACTCGGTCCGTATCTCATTCCTGAATTCCTGGTCTTCCCGGTCCAGATATGTAAGCGTAGCGATGAACAAGATGCCCAGGGTTACGATGAACATGCCTACGGCAGTTACGATCTGTGCTCCGAAGGTCCAGTTATCGCGGGACATCACGGTCATCGTCTGATTCCTTCCATTAGTAAAACCCTCGGAACAAGCGTTTTGGCTTCTTCGGATAACTTAACTGTCCATCATCCTGCCAGTAATTGGGTTCATGCCTAATTGACCTTCAACTCTTTCCAGCCTTCCTTCAACTCTTTCCAGCCTTCCTTCAACTCTTTCCAGCCTTCCCTCAACTCTTCCCAGTCTTCCCTCAACTCTTTCCAACCTTTCATTGATTTCGAACAGTACGCTTTTTATTTCATCAATGGATTCACGAAGTGCTGCCATCTCGCTTTGATTCATCTGCGAGAACTTCCATGACAGCGTAACTACTGCCAAGAGAACGAGGCATGCAGTCGATACTGAACCTATGACCAAAAGAAGGTTGTCCATACTTGATTGGTCGAAATTGGAACCCCAATCTCGTACCGGTCTGGCAACAAAATCGAAAACGGATCCTGCTTCTCCCTCTACACCATCTTCCTTGCCCCATTCTCGTACCTGACCTCGTAATCACCGTCCGGCACCGGCATAGCCCGCATGGCCAGTTCTCCGTCGGTCACCAGGGGATCGGTCTTAAGCAGCAGTTCGTCCAGCGACTCCTCCGGAGACTTTTCGGTCGTATCCAGCGTGACGAGATGACCGTTGCGCGTCAGGAGCGATCGGTCTACTTCGTCCTCGAAGCGTTTCTTGAGATCCGATATGTCCTTTTCGTCGATGATCTGGTACTCGTGCGGGTCGGTGCGCATGCGCTCGCGGACCGCCTCGTCGTCGGCCGTGAGGTGGATCAACACCACGTCGGGCAGCCGGGCTTCCAGCACCAGCACCTCGTAGTGCCGCTGATTGTGGTGGACGTAGTTGGGATAGTAGGGATTCCCCTCCACGCTGCCGTACACGTCGCAGTAGATCTTTTCCTCGATGTGCCAGCCAGCGATCAGCGTGTGGGGATAGTTGCGGATGACCTCCACGTGGTAGTGCAACTGCATCCGTTGCAGGCGTTCTTTCACATCGTCGGGGTAGTGGACGTACTGCGCCCGCGAAACGGGACTCAGGGAAGCGTCCGGGATGGTGAAGTGATCGTCGAGATGCGTCCGGCGCCGCCGCTTCTGGTAATAGGCGTCCAGGAGATCGATGAGGGTGGACTTGCCGGCATACTCGATACCGACGAAAATGGACCGCATGCTTTGCTCCTTTCCACGATAGGATTGATTTGGAATCGGGCCCCGTTTGGCTGCTCGACCGCTTTGTCGCGCGGCTGCGTGGCGGGCCACCTGTATTTTGTTTCCGGCCGTGAACCGGACGGTCGGTCCTGGCCGCCTAACCCTTCAACATCTCGACCCAGGCATCCACAACCGCCTCGACCATGGCTTCCCCATGGACCGCGTTGGCCGTCCAGCTGTTCCGGTCCTCCTCCTGGCGGCAGTACCACGGCGCGTTCTCGTCCAGGCGGCCCTGATCCACCAGTTCGGGGCGCGTGGCCAGCAGGAAGGAGGTCTCGTTGTACCCGGCGTGGTCTCCGCCGGCCGGGGGGGACGACGCCGGAAGGACCATGGGATGTACCTCGACCCGGCCGAACCGGCGAGCCTCCCTGGACATCCTGGCATCCGCCCACCATCCCCGCGGTTTGCCTTCGGCCAGGACCATTTCGAAGGAAAGCTCCGCCGCGGCCTTCTTGAAGGCCAGCGCCAGCGGCGCCTCCATGCCCTGGTGCATGATCATCACGTAGATACGCCGGAAGCCCATCTCCAGGAAGTTGCGCAGGATCGACTTCACGTACGACCCGAAGGATGCGTAGTCCGGATCGATGGTGCCGTCTTCGGGGCCGCCGAGGGCGTAACCGGTTGGACCGAAATCGAAGGGCGGCGAGATGACTACGTCGAGACGCTCCGCGACCCGCGCGCAGATCTCCTCCACGATGATCGTATCGTGACCGATGGCCATGTGGGGACCGTGGGTCTCGATGCAGCCGGCGGGAACCAGCAGCGGGTCGCCCCGTTCCACCGCCTCGCGCAACTGGTGGGGACGCATGAGTTTCATGTACATGGGATTCTGTCCGGCGGGGTGGATCAGGCTTCTATGGTATGCGTGTGCTGCGCCACGTCGAGTCCGTGCCGATCTGCCCATCCCCGGATGGCCCAGTCGATACCGTCGGGCGCGTCGCGTCCTTCGGAATCCACGGTGCCTCCCAGCAACTGGCGTCCGATGTCGTCGGTCCTCTTGAGCAGATTGGCATCGGGCTGCGGCGCGTCGTTGTAGAACCGCATGTAGTGATCGGGCTTGATCCAACGGTAGTGATAGCCGTAGATGACGACCTTGGCGATCTGCTTCGTGAAATTCAATCCGGCCGCATGGTAGGTCCGGTTTTCGAAAAGGAAAGCGTCGCCTGCCCGAAGGACCGGCTGCACGTATTCGTCCGGATGGACGTGCCCCTTTCGTATCGGCAGCGCGGACTTCATGTTGTTGCTGCCTTGCACGAACATGGTCGCCCCGGTGTCCGGGCCGGGGAAATCCGTCAGGCAATAGCCGATCTTGAGGCCGACGAACGGAAGCAACACGTGGCCGACGTCCAGTGAAACGCCCACGTCGCGGTGCCAGTTGACCTGGTCGGTATCCCCGGGCGCCTCCGGGTGCTTGTAGATGAGCGCGGTGTTCGTGATATGGATATTGAAGCCGAGGAGGGCGACGATCAGCGGGACCGTGCGCTCGTTCGTTACGAGGTCCAGGAAGGGCTGTTCCTGCACGAGACCGGGACGGCGATGGGCGTAGAAGTCGGGGTACTCGAACCCGTCCATGAGCCGGTCGCCCGTCTCCGTCAGCGCTTCGATCTGAGCAGGATCCAGCGCGCCCTGGACGATCAGGTAGCCGTCCTCTTCAAAGGAACGTCGTTGGGACTCGGTCAGAGGCGTGGGATGCATGGTGTGGTCCGGGGATGTCCGAAATGCGTGATACCGTCACTCGGTGAATGGATCTTTTAAGCTGTACAATTGTACAACGATAAAGCGTCAGGCACCGCGGAGGCAATCGTGCAAGGTGATCCGTTGCAGCGAGACTTTCCGGTCTGACGGATATTCATCATTATATGCCGGCGCATTCGGAGCGCAAGGCGGAAATGGCCGTCGCAGACGCAAGGCGGAATTGGCCGTCACAGCGGCAACCGCCAGATCAACTGGATCTCTTCAGGGAACTCCGCGTAGGCGCGTTCGATGATGGCGCTTAGCCGGCATCCCTGGCGGGCGTAGAACCGGCACGCGGGCACGTTGGTATTCTGGGTCTCTATTTTCATCTCGACGCAGCCGTGGCGCCGCGCCCATTCAACGGATGCTTCAAAGAGCCGGCGTCCCACACCGGCCCCGCGACAGTCCGGGTGCACACGGAAGTCCCACAGCACCGCCAGGTCGTCCCGTCCCTCCAGCATATTCACGTTCGCCGTACGCCGGGCCAGCACCGCTCCGCCCACGCGCCGGGAACCTTCGTAGGCCGCGAGCAGTCCCCACGCCGACGTGTCCCAGTCCCACCGTCGGAGCCATCGGGCGGGGCCCTCTTCAGACGTGGCGTCGTAGTCCTTCAAGTAAGGGGGATCAACCGGCTCTTCCACCAATCTGATGCCGCCCAGGCCGCTTTCCGTCGGTTCGGGCCTCAGGCGCGATGTCACCTCGTAGGCGATCGGCACGTCGCCGTGTTCGGCCAGACGGGGTAAGGTTAAGGGTTCTTCGACGATCTTCACGGCGGCATGACCAGCGTTTCACCACGGCGATCTTCAAAATCAACGTGGCATCTACCTGGTTTCACCATAACGGTGTGTTCGGATTTTCGCCACGGCGATCGGCACGATCCGCATGGCTTCTACCTATGGTTTGCCGCCGCGATAACCACGACGGCATGCTCAGAGTTTCGCCACGGCGATGGTCATGTCGTCCAGCAGCGGGACGCCCTGGCAGAACGCCTCCAGGGCATTGATGATCCGCTGCCTCAATTCGGGCGGCGATTCCTGTCCGTGGGATTCCACCAGGGCCTGCAACCGGTCTTCTCCGAATATGTCCCCCGCGGCGTTTTCCGCTTCGACGATCCCGTCCGAGAAGAGGACCATCACGTCGCCCGGAGACCAGGACCGCTCGACGACCGGAAAGGCCATGTCCGCGTCTACGCCGAGCGGCAGTCCGGTCGATTCCATCGGTTCGGCTTTCCCGGTCTCCGCGCGGTAGTGGAAGGGGAAATGATGGCCGGCGTTGGCGTAGAAGAAACCGCGGGTCGACGGATCGATCAGGATGTAGCACGCCGTCATCAACCGCCAGTCCGGTCCGGTCGTCTGCACGATCCGGTTGAGGGCATCCATGACCGGCGCCACGTCCGGGTCTATCCGGGTCTGCGTGGACCGGCAACTGCACGCCACGGCCATGATCAGGCTCGCGTCGAACCCGTGTCCGGTCACGTCGCCGATCAGCAGTCCGACCCGGTCATCGGGCAGTACGAAGTAGTCGTAGTAGTCGCCTCCCACGTTCTCGGCCGGGCGGCAGTACCCGCTGAAATGCATGCCGGCGTGATGCAGGTCCCCGGGGGGCAGCAGGGATTGCTGGATTTCGTAGGCGCGCTGCAGGTCCTGCTTGATACGTTCGTCCGCCTTGATCTGCTCCTGGGCTGCCTCGAGCTGTTTCAGGCGGCGGGTTTCCACGGCCCGGTGGATGGTCGTGATCAGCAGGCCGGTGGCGTCGTCGGCGGCGCGGCCCGACTTCTCCACGTAGCTGAAGGCGCCGGTCTCCATGCACTTGACGATGTTGGCGTGGGTGCCGTAGGCCGTCAACACGATGCATTCGGGAGGCGAGTCGCAGGCCCTGATGCCCCGGATCGCGTCCAGTCCGCCCTCCCGGTCCGTTTCGATCCACATGTCGACGACCGCCACTTCCACGGCGCCGCGGGCGTCCCTGATCTTGTCGACGCAATCCTCCACGCCGGTGACGCAGATCACGTCGAAGGCGCCTTCAAGATCAAGAGTGACCGCGTCCAGCATGGCGGTGTCGTCGTCGAGGAGGAGAACGAGGGGTTTCGTCATGGCGTCTGCCGTTCAGCCCGCCCGAGCGGTTCACTGGTCCGTCGGTCGGAGCCGACTGTGCCCGTCAGAGCGGTCCATCGGTTCATCGGTCTGAACCGACTGTGCCCGTCAGAGCGGTTCACCTGTTCACCGGTCGGAGCCGCCTGTGCCCGCTACGGGCAGGGCGAAGGTAAAGGTGGCGCCGCCCGGGCCCGTGTCTTCGAGCCAGACTTCGCCGTGGTGTTCCGCGGCAATGGTCTGTATGGCATAGAGCCCGAGTCCGGAACCGCCGGTCGTGGACACGCCCGGCCTGAAAAGTTCCTTGAGCACGGATTCCGGGATTCCGGGCCCCGTGTCGCGGACGTTGATCAATACGTACCGACCGTCCTTCCGGCGCATCAGCCGGGGATATTGCGAAGCGAGGCCGAGCCGCGTGGAAACGTGGATGCGTCCGTTGTAGTCCATGACCTTCCAGGCATTGCCGGTCAGCTCGGTGATCACCTGGTCGATCTCCTCCACGTTGGCCTCCACGAAGGGGGGCGGGTCCGCGAGATCGAATTCCACCTCGCAGGTCTCGCCGATCACGCCGTCCATGACCGTACGCCGCACGATCTCGTTGATATCCACTTTCCGCTTCGGGGTGAGGGTCAGCTTGGTCAGGCGCTGCATATCCTCGGCGATCGCGGCGATACGGTCGATCTGTCCCCGGATCTTGTTCATGAGCTCCCCCGCCCGGCCGTTGTGCGGCGTCTCGTCGCCGATCTCCTGGTTGAGGTGCCTCAGGAAGATCTGCGTGGCCATCGCCGGTGTCTTCAGGGCGTGCAGCGTCCGCTGGGCCAGTTCGCTGCGCGCTTCGGCCCGGGTACGGTCGCGCAGGAGTTCCACGGTCTGGGAATTCGCGATGACCTGCGCAGCCAGCGCGCCTATGACGGTCATGAATTCAAGGTGGTCCCGGGTGATATCGTGGCGGGTGCGCATGTTGTCCGCCCCGATCAGGCCGTAGAACTGTCCCGCGATGACCAGCGGCACGGCCAGCCACGGCAGATCGTCGTCCTTGCCAAGCGCCGCCGCGTCGGGAGAGCGGCCATGGAACGCGGAATCGGCGGGGTCGAACCAACAGGCCGAGGGCCTGGTCCTGGATTGCCTGGCCACGAAGTCCGTGTAAGGATTGTCCTTGATGATGATCGTATAGCCCGCGAAACCGTCCGGGTCGTCCATGCCGACCGAGTCGATGCCCACGAGTTTTCCTCCCGTTTCGTCGGCTTCGAATATGCGCGCCCGGTCGAAGCCGGCCATCTGCACGCCGTGGAGAATGAGGCGCAGGTTCTTCTCCCTGGACAACTCGGTCTGCATCAGGGTCAGGATCTCCTGGATGGATTCCAGGGCCGTGCTGCGGTGGCGCTCGGTCTCCGACAGCGCGATGTTCGCGGCGGCGAGCCGGGCAAAGGGTTCCATTTCGCTCAGATGGCGCTCGTTTGGCGTGACCTGGCCGCTCTGGCTCCACAGGGTGAATACGCCCACGACCTTCTGATCGTACAGCAGCGGCATGACGACGATGGGCACGTCGAATTTCAGTATACTCAGGGCGCGGGGGCTGATTTGGGGATCCGACTGCGGATCGACGCAGAGATAGCTCTTCCGGTCCCGGAACGCCTTGGTCGCCAGCGCCTTCTCGTCGAAACGGAAGCTCAGGCGGGAAAGATCGCCGTCGAAGCCCTCGCAACCGATGTAGGACAGGCAGTGGAGCATCTGGTCCGTGTAGTCTACGATGTAGATGATGCCGTCCGTGAACCCGTAGATCGACCGCACGCTGACCAGAATCCGATTCAGGATCTCGTTGCGGGGCGGCGAATGTTCGACCAGGCGCTGGACGATCCCCCTGAACTGGGCTTCCCGTCCGACGACCTGGTAGGCGATCGCCGCGTAATGAGCGAGCCAGTGCAGCATCTCCAGGTCGTGGTCGTCAAAGGCGTCCGCCTCGTAAGATTCCACGCTCAGGATGCCGATGGGCCGGCCCTCGAACTGGAGCTTGACCGCGATCTGGCATTTCGTCCTGTCGTCTATGGCGTGATAGTCCGGGTCGACCGATACGTCCGGGACGCGGATCTCCGTAAGCGACGGATCGTCCCAGAGACGGCGCACGATACTGGGACTGTGGGCGGAACTTCCCGCCGGTAAGGTTGCCTCTCCCAGTTGAGCGGCGATGACCAGGTCGCCCAGTGTTTCGTTCCAGGAGACGAAGTCGCCCCGGTCGGCCCGAACCAGCGCCCGGCTGCGATGCAGGATCTCCTCTAGCATGGACGCGCGGTCGCGGGTCGTGTGGATGGCGTGCACCAGGTCGCGGTTGAGGGAGACCGTTCTGAGATGCTCCAGGACGACGACGATCTTGTTGGCCAGGATCCGGGCGATGTACTCGTCCGCCTCATCGAAGCCGTCCGACGAGAGCGGACCGCCCGGGCCATCCGAACCGCCCGAGCCGTCCGAGCCGTCCGGCGACTTCTTGTTCTCCACCTTGACGAGTCCCAGGACGACGTCCTTATGATCTTTGAGGGGAATGGCCAGGAGGGACCGCAACTCCTTGCTGGCCAGGTACTCGCGTACGTTGCCGGAGTAGAAGGGACTGCGGGTGAGCTGCGTCCCGTGCAGGCGGACGATGTCGCCCTGGTCGGCGATATGCCCGGTCATGCCGCCCTTCGGGGCGCTGTGAATCTGCAACCGGACGGGCGACGGGTCGTCGTGGCCGGAAAGGTCCGAGTACTGCGCCGTCAACACCAGTTCGTGGGGCGCGTCCTCCGGGACCAGGAAGATGCCGCAGTACTCGGCGTCGAGGAGATCGTGGACACACCGGGTCACCGTGCGCAGCGTGGCGCTATGATCCCGGTGGAACACGCTTCGCATCATCTGGTCGCTGGCCCTGGACAGCGCGAGGAGCTGGTCAACCGGTACGCTGGGTTCGTTCATACTCCGCTATGTCATCCTCGTATTGCAGGGTCCAGCCGATTTCGTCCAGACCCTTCAGGATAAAGGTCTTGCGAAAGGGATCGACCTCGAACCGGTCGGAGGCGCCGTCCGGTTCGGTGACGACCTGCCGTTCGAGGTCCACCGAAACGGTATAGCGGGGCTGCTCCGCGGCGCTTTCGAGCATGCGGCGCACGGTATCGGCGGGCAGCACGACGGGAAGCAGGCCGTTCTTGAAGCAGTTATTGTAGAAGATGTCCGCGAAGGACGGCGCGATGATCACGCGAAAGCCGTAGTCCTGCAACGCCCAGGGCGCGTGCTCCCGGGAACTACCGCAGCCGAAATTGTCCCCCGCGACCAGGATCGTCGCGCCCCGGTACCGGTCTTCGTTGAGCACGAAACCGGGGTTGGGGGAACCGTCGGCCGTGAAACGCCAGTCGTAGAACAGGAACTGGCCGAAGCCGGTGCGCTCGATGCGCTTCAGGAACTGCTTGGGGATGATCTGGTCCGTATCCACGTTGATCCGGTCCAGCGGGGCGACCAGGCCGGTGTGCCGGGTAAAGGATTCTGCCATGCGAGGCTCCGTTTCCGGGTTGCCCTACCAGTTTCTCACGTCGACGAAATGACCGGCGACGGCGGCCGCCGCGGCCATGGCCGGGCTGACCAGGTGCGTCCTGCCGTTCCGCCCCTGCCGTCCTTCGAAATTGCGATTGGAAGTGCTCGCGCACCGCTCTCCGGGCTGCAGGATGTCCGGGTTCATCCCGAGGCACATGCTGCATCCGGCCTCGCGCCACTCGAACCCGGCCTCCTTGAAGACCCGGTCCAGGCCCTCGGCTTCCGCCTGCCGCTTTACCGAATAGGAACCGGGCACCACCAGGGCGGTGACCCGCGGCGATACGCGGCGGCCTTTGATGACGTCCGCGGCCGCGCGCAGGTCGCTGAGCCGGGAATTGGTGCAGCTTCCGATAAAGACCCGGTCCACTTCGATATCCGTGATCGACGTATTGGGTTCCAGCGCCATATAGGCCAGCGCCTTTTCCGCGGCGCGCCGGTCGTTCTCGCTGGCCATCCCGCCCGGATCGGGCACGACCCCGGTCACGTCCGTCACCATGCCGGGATTGGTGCCCCAGGTCACCTGGGGGACGATCTCGTCGGCGCGAAGGGTGAGACGCTCGTCGTATTCAGCCGCTTCGTCGGTCGCCAGTCCGCGCCATCGCTCCACGGCCCGGTCGAATTCGGCGCCGCCCGGGGCGAACTCGCGGCCGGCTAGGTACTCGAAGGTCGTGTCGTCGGGCGCGATGAGGCCGGCCCGGGCGCCCAGTTCGATGGACATGTTGCAGACCGTCATCCGCTCGTCCATGGACAGGCTCCGGACCGTGCTCCCCGTATATTCGATGACCGTGCCCGTGCCCCCGGCCGTGCCCGTGCGGCGGATGACGTTCAGGATGATGTCCTTGGCGGTCACGCCCTCGCTCAATACTCCGTCGATTCGGATCTCAAAGGTCCTGGAGCGCTTCTGGAGCAGGCACTGCGTGGCCATGACGTGCTCGACCTCGCTGGTGCCGATGCCGAAGGCCAACGCGCCGAAGGCGCCATGGGTCGACGTGTGGCTGTCGCCGCAGACCATGGTCTTGCCCGGCTGCGTGACGCCCAGTTCCGGTCCGATCACGTGGACGATGCCGTTATTAGGCGAGTCGAGGTCGTACAGAGGCACGCCGAACTCCTCGCAGTTCCGGACCAGCATGTCCACCTGGAGCCTGGCGATCTCGTCGGTCATGGGCAGGGACCGGTCGGTGGTGGGCACGTTGTGGTCCATCGTGGCGTAGGTCAGATCGGGCCGCCTCAGCTTCCGGCCCGCGGCCCGCAGTCCCTCGAAGGCCTGCGGAGAGGTCACCTCGTGGATCAGGTGGGCGTCGATGTAGAGGACGGCGAGCCCGTCGGCCATCTCCCTGACCACGTGCCGGTCCCAGACCTTCTCATACATGGTTTTGGCTGGCATGGATGTTCCCCGGTAATCACGAACGGCGAACCGGCGCGGGCCTCTTCCCCTGAACCAGAGCGCCGGCAAGTCCCGAAATGGCCCTTAAAGACTGTAAATTCATATGCTTACGCCCGCTTGACAGCTCCGCGGGCCAACGCATCCAATATAGCCCTGGAGGCGGGCTCGGGGCAAGCAAAAAGTCCATGGTCCCCCGGGCCGATGAACCGGCCGGCGGACCGCCCCGTCAGCGGCCCCCAAGGCACGCCAATCTCCTTGACAGGAAGAGTCCGATTCTCTATATTGTCAAGGGTCGCAATTTGTTATTGGAAATACCTAAACGATTGCTTGTGATGACCCGGTTTTTGTTGCAGCAATTTCAAAGTGTTATGTGATATGCGTATCGAACAGGTGCGTCCGGACAGCATTGCGGAGCATGTCGGCCTGGTGCCAGGGGACCGGTTGATCCGGATCAATCAGGCCCGGGTCAGGGATTCCCTCGACTACCGGTTCTGGTCCAGCGAGGACGTGCTTGAGCTCGACGTGCTCCAGGTGAACGGAAGCCGGGTGCTGATCGACGTGGAAAAGGATCCGGACGAGGACCTGGGGCTGTCTCTGCACGAACCGCCCTACCAGTCCTGTGCCAACAAGTGCGTGTTCTGCTTCATTCATCAGAACCCGAAGGGCATGCGCAAGGCCGTCTACTTCCAGGACGAGGACGTGCGCCTCACGTTCCTGTACGGTAATTATGTTACGCTGGCCTTCGCATCCGACGCCTACCTCGAACGCATCATCGTCCAGCGCCTGAGCCCGATCTACGTGTCGGTCCACGCCACGGACCCGGAGCTGCGCCGGATGCTGCTGGGCGCACCCAAGGCGAAGGACGTCATGCCCATCCTCAGGCGGCTGGCGGAGGGCGGCATCCTGATCGAGACGCAGATCGTCCTCTGTCCCGGACTCAACGACGGTCCCGCGCTCCGCAAGACCGTGGACGACCTGGCCGAACTGTATCCGGCGGTGGAGTCGATCTCCATTGTGCCCGTCGGTCTCACCGGACACCGCCAGGGACTGTACCGCCTCGAGCCGGTAACCGTGGATTACGCCCGGCGCATGATCGACACGATCGGCGCCTGGCAGGATGAGCTCCGCGAACGGCTGGGCCATCCGCTGGTCTACCTGTCCGACGAATGGTATCTGATGTCTTCCACACCCCTGCCGCCGCCGTCCTTCTACGAGGACTGCCCCGTCGTGGAGAACGGCGTCGGCATGGTCACGCAGTTCGAAGCCGATATGGCCGGGCAGACCCGGACGCTGCCCGAACGGGCGGCCGAACCGCTCCGGACGACACTCGTCACAGCCGAACTGGCACAGGACGTCGTGAGGAAGTCGCTGGTGGAGCCGCTGAACCGGGTGGAGCGCGTCGACGCGAATCTGGTCGTCGCGCAGAACACCTTTTTCGGACCGGGCATCACCGTGTCGGGACTGCTGACCGGCCAGGACATCCTTCACGCGCTGAAGGACGAGGAAGTGGGGGACCGCGTGTACCTTCCGCCCAACGTCCTGAACGACGACGGACTGCTGCTGGACGATATGACCCTGTCCGGGCTGAGCGAGCGGGTCGGCGCGCCGGTGGAGCTGTTCCCGGAATTAATGGGAGAGCTTCCCGGTCTTCGCTCCGCGGCCGGACCGCGCTGAACCCAGGCCGCAACAGGACGACAAACCGCCATGTCTTCTGTCATCGCCATCATAGGCCGTCCCAACGTGGGCAAGTCGGTGCTGTTCAACCGGATGATCGGCCGCCGCGACGCTATCGTGCACGACGCCCCGGGCATCACGCGGGACCGGCACTACGCCGAGGCGGACTGGTTCGGGAAGAAGTTCACCGTGGTGGACACGGGCGGCCTGGTCCCGGAATCCGACGAACCCATGGAGGCGGCCATCGAACAGCAGGCCCGGCTGGCCGTCAGCGAAGCCGACGTGATCCTGCTGGTCACGGACGTCCGCACGGGCATCACGCCCCTGGACCAGAAGGCGGCCGAAGTCGTCCGAAGGGCCGGCAAGCAGGTCATCGTCGTCGCCAACAAGGTGGACAGCGGCGCGCAGGAGAACCACGCCTACGAATTCGGCGCCCTGGGGTTGGGCGAGCCCATGATGATCTCCGCCCTGAAGGGACGGAATACCGGCGACCTGATGGATATGCTGGCTGAACATATGCCCGAACCCGCCCCCGTCGTCGAAGAGGAAGACGGCGCGATCAAAGTGGCGATCGTGGGCAAGCCGAACGTGGGGAAGTCGTCCCTGGTCAACGCCATCGTGGGCCGGGACACCGTGATCGTATCCGACGTCCCCGGTACGACGCGGGACTCGGTGGACACGCGGATCACCCGGCAGGGCGTGAAGTACAACCTGATCGATACCGCCGGCCTCAGGCGCCGGTCCCGGATTAAGAGCGACATAGAGTTCTACAGTTTCACGCGCACGATGCGGAGCATAGCGCGCTGCGACGTGGCGGTACTGCTGGTGGACGCCGTCGACGGCCTGGCCACGCAGGAGCAGCGGATCGTCTCGCAGGTGGACGAGGCGGGGAAGGGGCTGGTCATCGCCTTCAACAAGTGGGACCTGGTGGACTGGACCGAGCATCCGACGGAGGCCTACGCCCAGACGGCCAGGGAGTATCTCCGGTTCGCCGACTACGCGCCGATCCTGTTCGTTTCGGCCGAGACCCGCCGCGGGGTGACCCAGATCATGCAGAAGACGCGCCACGTCCACGAAATGCGTTCGCTCCGGGTGTCCACCGGCGAGCTGAACCGCGTCGTGGAAAGCATCACGGCCTATTATCCGCCCCCGGCCGCGCCGGACGGAGGGGCGACCCGGATCCTTTACTGCACGCAGGTACAGATCGCTCCGCCCACCTTCGTGTTTTTCGTGAACCATCCGGACGCGGTACCGGATTCGTACAGGCGGTACCTGTCGAACCGGCTCCGGGAGGCCTTCGTATTCGAGGGTTCGCCCATACGGGTGCTGATCCGCGGACGGGAAGGGAAACGATGAGCAAGCTGTATTATTCCAGCAGCGAAGTCTCGACCATGCTCGACCTGGAGCCGTCCGTACTCCGGTTCTGGGAAGATCAGTTCGGTCAGCTCCGAATCAAGCGGAACCGCGCCGGCAAGCGGATGTACCGGGAGAAGGACATCGAGCTGATCCGCGCGATCAAGCAGCTCACCCGGGACGAGGGATACACCATAGCCGGCGCCAGGAAGAAGCTCCAGGAATCCGCGGCGGACCGCGCCGCGGCAAAGGCGGACCGTGGCGCGGAACAGACCGGCCGAACCGCGGAAAAAGCGGATCCCACCGCGGCAAAAGTTGACCGAACCACGGAAAAGGCCGACCGCGACGCGGAAAGGAGGGCGCCCCCCGAATCCGCCTCCGAATCCGAAGTCATACAGTGGATCCGATCCCGCCTGATCGATATGCGGGAAATGATGGACTAGGATCATGCATCCTGTGTGAGGAAACGGTCATGATCGTCTCTCTTCCACGTCCGTCATCCCGGGTATTGCCCGCCTTGCTGTTTTTCCTATTGTCTCACTTTGTTCACCCCGCCTGCGACAGTGCCCGCGGGGAACCGCCTTCGCCACAGGAAATCGCTGCCACAGCCATCGCGGACGGCGCAGGTGACACAACCGAAGCTCCGGTTCTCCGCGGCGGCGCGGCCCAAGACCGCGTGATCGACGGCGGCGCCATCGAACGCGCCCTGGGGGAACTTTACGAGCTGCTGAACGACCGGGACATCGGCGACAATCCCCTCGAGGAGATCCGCGAAGAAAACGCTCCTTCCCTGGCTGAACGATTCGACGATGCCCGGATCAGACTGAGGAAGCGACACGCGGTCGACAGTCTCCTCGTGCACCCCGAAGTCCGGCTCAGCGTTTTCATCGAAGAGGAAGACCGGCTTTCGGCCGAACT
Source organism: Gemmatimonadota bacterium (assembly GCA_026706345.1). Taxonomy (NCBI): domain Bacteria; kingdom Pseudomonadati; phylum Gemmatimonadota; species Gemmatimonadota bacterium. Next base: position 50,096 of record JAPOYX010000026.1, read on the forward strand.
GTGGAAAGTCCATTTCGCTCCGGACGGGAATGGCTGGAAGACCGGCCGGTACGAGTCGCTGCTGACCGCCCGTCTCGGCTTCCGGTTCTCGCTCCGCGAGGACGAGGTCTACGCCTTCGACCGCCTGACGATCGAGGGACCTGCCTGTGTATTCGACATCGAAGACGGCCTGCTGATGCCCGGGTTTTCCGGAGACCGCATAGGGCGCGTGGTTCTCATGGGCGCGGGCCGTTTCACCTTCACGCCGCCGGACCGGGTCGAGCGCCAGCAGATGAACAAGTACGCCCGCACCACCGACGCGGTGTACACGACCCGGTTCGAACGGATCGTGCTGATCCTTTCTCCTGAGGGCTACGAGAAACTGGTGGAAGGCGTCGTGCTGTCCCGCGTCAAGGGCGGCCGGGCCTTCGACCGGGCGGAAGCCCTGATGAAACGCGTCGACAGAGACTACCTGATGGACATGAAGCCCGCCCGGAAACGCTTCTCGCTGGCCCACTCGCATCCGGCGTTTCTCCAGGCGGAAATCGACCTCGCGGAATCGGACCGGTGGCTGGTCTACACGTACAGCCCCTATGAATCGGAAGCGGTCAGCCTGGTGCAGAAGAGCGGTTTTCCCAGGAATCCGCATATCAGTCCCCCCGTGGTGTGGTGCCGTTTCGGGGTGGACCGGACGGACGCCACCGGAAAGGACGAGAAGGTCCGCGGTCCGCTGCTGTCCGTGGATCACTACGGGATCTCCGGGACGCTGGAGAAAAACGGGAAGCGCATGCGGCTGAAGACGATTCTGGACATCACGGCCAGGGCGGACACGCTCACCGCGGCGACTTTCACGCTGAATCCGGCCTTCGACGTCTTTCGCGTGGATTACGCCGACGGCCGGGGCGCCCTGTTCACGAGACAGGGGACCTATCGCACCATTCCGTTTCTCCAGCCTGTCCCGAGGGACAGCACCACCACGCTGACCCTGTGGTACGAAGGGGACGTCTTCCGGGACGGCGGCGGAGACTTCTTCGGCCTGTTGAACAACCAGCAGTGGCTGCCCGTGCATTCCAACGAGGACCTGTACACTTTCGACCTGGAACTGCGCTACCCGGAAAAGCTGGCCGTGGCGACGACGGGCGCCGCGGTGGACGGGTACGTGGAGGGCGACACGCGGGTATCCCGGTGGCAGCGCCGGCATCCGGTGTCATCGCTGGGCGTCACCTTCTCCGAGAACCGTACCCGGTCGGTTTCCGTGGGTGAAGTCGAGTTGTCCTTCAGCGTGGATAAAGACCGGCGCAAGAGTGATTCGAGTACGGAGCGGATCATCCGACATATCGGTCCCGCGCTCGATTTCTTCGGCGGCATCTTCGGTCCCTATCCCTACGGGAAGCTCGACATCATCCAGATGCCCGACGACTACGAATTCGGCCGGGCGCTGCCGTCGATGCTGATGCTGTGGGGCCTGTATTTCCAGGATGCCTTCAGCCTGGACGCGAATCTGCACGCCCACATGTACACGGAAGTGCAGCATATCTTCCGCGGCTTCCTGGCCCATGAGCTCGCCCACCAGTGGTGGGGCGGCGCCGTGATCCCGAAGACGTATCGCGACGCCTGGCTTTCGGAGGCCATGGCGACGTATGCGGCAGACCTGTTCATCGAACGCGAGATCGGCGGCGACGGATTCCGGGAGATGCTGGAGCGGCACACGGACCAGGCGCTCTTCGCCGACCGGCACGGCGCCGTCGACCTGGGTCGCCGGCTCAGGGAAAACTACCAGGCCATCGTCTACGAGAAGGGCGCCATGGTGCTGCACATGCTGCGGCGCACCATAGGCGACGAACACTTTATGGCCGCGCTCTCCCGTTTCTACCGGGACAATGTGGGCAAGGTGGTGACCACGGAGGACTTCGAGGCGGCGGTGGAAGCGGTCGCCGGCCGGGAGATGGACTGGTTCTTCGACCAGTGGATCCGGCGCACGGGCTATCCGGTCTACCGGGTGTATCACACCACCAGTAAGAGAGACGGCGGTGAGGGGGCCGGGAAGGTGTTTACGGTGCGGGGACAGTTACTGCAGGAACAGGAAAGGGAAGTCTTCCAGGCGATCGTGCCCCTGGTCTTCGAACTGGAAAACGGGGACCGGATTACCCGGGAAATCTGGAATACCCAGAAGCGGCAGACCTTCGAGTACGCGGTGCCGGACGGAGTAAAGCGCATCCTCATCGCACCGGACTATTCCGTGTATTTCAAGACGGCCAGGTAGTGCCGACCGTGATGCTGGTCCGGCATTGATCTTTCCGGTCTGACGGCCGCCGTGCCCGCGCACGTTACTCGGGCACCGGCCTCTCCACCCTCGCACGATTCGCTTCCGGCGTGTCGGGATACCGCGTGATCAGACGCTGGTACACGTAGCCGGCCTCCACGTCGCGTCCCGCCTGCCGCAGGCACTGTCCCGCCTGCAGGAGGACCTTTTCCAGCCCTTCTGCTCCGGGGAACTCCACTTCGAATTTCAGGTACTGACGGGCGGCTTCGATGAGGTCGCCCTGGTCGCGGTAACTGTCCGCTATCGCCAGGCGCGCCGAACGAACGAGCGTCGAATCGGGTTGCGAGGCAAGGAGTTGCTGGAATACCATGCGAGACAGTTCCGGCCGCCGTCCGGCCAGGAGCGCCTTGCCCAGGAGAAAACGCGTTTCATCCTTCAGTTCCGAATCCGGATAGGCTTTCAGGAGCCGGTTGCAGGCGTTGACCGCGTCGTCGTGTCGTTCCAGGTCGAACTGTATGCGGGACACTTCGAGCAGCGCGTCGTCCGCCAGAACGTGATCCGGGTCGTGGAGCAGTACCTGCAGGTAGTATTGTTCCGCGGCCTCCCGATCCGGGTCCAGGCGTCCCAGGTGGAAGAGCGCCACCGGTTCCCGGGGCTGGTCTTCCAGTATACGCAGGAAGGCGTCGCGGGCCCGGTCGTGCCGGCCTGCCTCGTAGAAGGCTACCGCTTCGCCAAGCGATATGGTGGGGGTCTGCTGCGAGGTTTCGGCAACGGCCGTATCCTGCGCCGCGACCAGGAAAGTGCAGAGGCACATCGCCCACCTGGACAGATTCAGACGGGCAAGAGTTGCAAATTTCGACAGGACGGCGGGGGTGTGACAGCCCGCCTTCGTTTCACTCATCGAGGGGGACCCGAAGGGCCTCTTTCAAAAGTTTTCCAGGTTTGAAACGGGTCTTTTTTCCGGCCGGAACGTAAACGATGGCGCTCGTGCGGGGATTGCGCGCGGAGGTACGGGCCTTGGTGTCCTTCACCTCGAAAACGCCGAACCCACGGATCTCGATTCGATCTCCCTGGACGAGCGAATCCCGCATGGCCACGAACGTCTGGTCGACAACGGGAAAGACCTGTTCTTTCTTCAATCCCAGGCGCTTGCTGATCTGTTCCACCAACTCCTTCTTGGTGGTGGTCATGGAGGACCTCCTCCCTGCAACGGGACCGCCGGCCGGAACCGGACGCTATCCCTATGCAGTCTTTTAACTTAACAACGCCGCACCGTATACTATAGACCGGCAGCCGCCGTGTCAAAGGATTTCGATTTCACCCCCTCCCGGCACCACGATGCGCCCGGAATTCGAGTCCGGTCTTCCATGCTTGCGTGAGGCGAGGCTGATTCGGCCACTTCACGTGCGGCAGCCATTCCGACAACCTAGTTCATTCCGGCCGGCGCCGTCTTGTGGAAGGGGAAGGAACCGTTGAAGGGCCGGGGGCTGGAGACGTACCAGACGCCTTCGTACATGGGACAGGTCTGGTAGTGGCAGACCACGTTGCACCGCTCCATGCCATCGTCCTCTTTGGCTCCCTGGTGGGGGATGTGGCTGAGGAAGACCACGGCGTCGCCCGCCATGGGGCGCAGTACCACGTGTTCCTGGGCGTAACACCATTCCTCGAAGGCGACATGGTCTATCCGTGGATAGAGGTGGGGCGGTTCGGCGAGATGGCCGTTCTTGACGAATCTCAAATTGCCCTGTCCGGGGACGTTGTCCTGGAAATAGAAGGTCGTGTTCACGCTGCTGGGCTGAACCGCGAGGCGGCGTTTCTCCGTTTCCCGCTTCTCGTTCCAGTACCCGTAGAAGTCCATGTGCCATTCCTGGACGTAGGGTCCCGGATTGATGTGCGCCCTGAAGCTGCGGAGCTGGCACTGCTTGCCCATCATGGCATAGAGCAGCGGCGCCACGCTCGGATGGCCCACGAGGGGACTGAATATATCGGGTTCCCGGTCCAGCAGGGTGTCGAACCACATGTTGCCGACCGAGTTCAGTCCTTCCTCCCAACCTTGATCCTTCGCGTGGAATATGCGTGACCGCACCTGCTCGGTCTCCTCCGGGGACAGGGCGCCCTTGATCAGCACAAAACCGTCCCGCTCCAGTTGATCCAGCTTTTCGTTGAGATCCTTCACTACACCGCTCCTTGTATGTCTCTCACTGAGCCGTTCCCTGTACGTCTTCGCGAATTTCCTCATTCATCGGCGTGGCAGGCCATAGATGACCGGACCGGATGGTTCGATCTTCATCGGAAAACCATAATCACAGGGCGGGTTGCTGTCAAGCCATACGGAATGTGGTTCGCGTCCGCCGAGACGGGGCGGAAGCGCATCAAACACCGATTCGAGTCTCATGATCAATCTTCGAATGGATAGAGGGGCCGGCGCCGGTACCGATAGGTGAACCTCCGCATGTCCGCCGTCGTGGCGCCGGGCGTGTCCACCCGTATCAGGCGCCTGCTCACGGGGGCGTAGGCCGCCGTCGGCGCGTGCACGCCCTTGGCGATCAGCACCTGAAAATCGACCGGGTCCAGGCCGATGCTGGTCATCATGCCCAGGCTCACGGGCACGGTACGCAGCGACGTCAGACTGACCGTCAGTCCGCTGTCCGCGGTCACCACTGCCGTCAACCCCATGTCGAAGGACGTTTTGCCGCCGTGGCGCACGGCCGATTCGGTGAAGCGTCCCTCGTGGATGCCCCGCACCCGCACCTCGGCCCGGATGGACGGGCCGTGCCGGTCGTCCGTCTTGCCTCCCATATTCAGGACGAGGCGCGCGCCGGTCCCCGCGCCAACGGCCTGTTCGACGCACCCGGGATCGTACAGGCAGAGGAAGGCATCGGCGCCTCCGCGATCCAGCAGTTCGTGGGCGATGAGCGTGCCGTCCGCGGCCGAGCCGCCGCCCACGTTGTCTCCCATGTCGAGCAGGCATACGGGACCCTCGCCTGCCAGCGCGGCGTCGACGGCATCGGGAATGGAGACGAACTCGCCGACGAACTCGTCCCGGTGCGCCACCAGGTATCCGGCGAGATCGTCCGCGATGCGCCGGGCCAGGTCCGGGTCGCCATCGGTAACGGCAATGAACGCCGATCCCATCTCCGGCACGTCCGCGTAGGGAAAGCCGAGGACGATGCTGTCGGACAGGACGCCCGGCTCCTTCAGCCGCGCATCCGCCTTTTCGTAGAGGGGCAGGCAGGGCGGCGAGGAGGTGTCCTGGCGTTCGATGCCGATGGCCACCGCGGGGAAGGCGGCCGCCTGCACGGGGCGCACTTCCCCGCGCAGGGTCCGGTTCATGAGCGAAGCGGCTTCCAGGCCCCGCTGCTTCTGGTCCAGGTGCGGGTTGGTGCGGTAGGCGATGGTGGCGTCGCAGGCGGAAACCATGCGTTGCGAAAGGTTGGCGTGGGGATCTATGGTACAGATGATCGGAAGACCGGGTCCGACCTCCTTACGCAGCCGGGTAAGCCAGAACCCGTCCAGGTCGTGGTAGTCCGTCCCCTCGCCGGCGTTGGCGCCGTGGGGAGCGACCAGCAGGCCGTCGAGGGGTCCCGCGCCCGCGAGCTGCTCGAACATCATTTTGATCAGCGCGTCGCAGGTATCCCGCGTGATCCGGCCGGACGGCGGGGTGGACGCATAGAACAGCGGCACGGCGTCGATGCCGGCGTCGTCCAGGCCGTCCAGGAAGCCGCTGATCTCGTGGAAGCCGCCCCTGAATTGGTCGTTGACGGCTTCGCCCGTAAGGATCCCGTCCCGCCGGAACAGGTCGAGGGTCGTCGGCGTGTGGCTGAACGTATTGGATTCGTGGATCAGCGAGAGGATGCCTACGCGCACGGATAAGCGCTCCTTAGACTGCGGATCACACTGACACGGACCGCACCTGACGCGGACCGCACTGACGCGGTCGCGAAGACCACGGATCGCAAAGGCCGCGGGTCGCGCGCCGGAAGCACGCCCGGGCGGCCCGGTCCGGTGGATCACGACATCATGTGCTGGAAGGACTTCCTGAACTTGTCCACTTTCGGATCGATGACCATGAAACAGTAGGGTTGCCGGGGGTTGTTGCGATAGTAGTTGTGGTGATAAGCTTCGGCCTCGTAAAAATCCCGCAGGGGCTCGACCTCCGTGACGATCGGATCGCTCCAGAGGTCTGTAGCGTCCGTCTCCGCCTTCGAATACTCGGCAGCGCGCTTCTGCGCTTCGTCGTGGTACAGGATGATCGAACGATACTGGGTGCCGATGTCCCCGCCCTGGCGGTTGAGCGTGGTCGGATCGTGTATGCGCCAGAAGATATGCAGCAGATCCGCGTAGGAGATCACGGCCGGATCGAAGGTGATCCGCACGACCTCGGCATGGCCCGTCGCGCCGGTGCACACGGACTTGTAATCCGGGTCTGCCACGCTGCCGCCGGCATAGCCGGACACCACGCTCGAGACGCCTTTGACCTGCTGATAGATCGCTTCGAGACACCAGAAGCAACCTCCGCCCAGCGTTGCCGCCTGCGCCTGTTGTGTCATGCTGCCATCCTCCTCAATCACGCGGATTCCGCGTAACACGCGTGTAGGTAAAAACGAAAATCGGTATCGCGAGGGCCAGGAAAATCCAGATCAGCACCCGGTCGTCCTCGATGATCCCGGTCATGGCCAGCAGCGTACTGACGCCCGCCGCTGGAATGGCCGCTGTGGCGGCGGATACGGCCAAGCAGAACATGAGATCCTTGATCATGCGTTTCATGAAACCGGCCGATTCACGTGTTTGCCGTCGACGTAATCCAGCAGATCCCGGGTGACCGCGCCGTCCGGTTCCCGGTCGAAGGTCGTCCTGAAGTCCCGCATCAGGCCGGACGGTTCGAACCGACGGCCTTCGCGCACGGTGCACGACACGTTTTCGATATCTTCGATCCGTTCGAGAGGATTCCCCTGCACCGCGACGAGGTCGGCCTGCCTTCCCGGCCTGACGGAACCGGTCCTTTCGTCAATGCCCAGCACCCGGGCGTTTATCGAAGTGGCCGACCGGAGCGCGTCCACGGCCGGAATGCCGGCATCCGTGTACATGGCGAGTTCGTCGTGCAGGCTCATCCCCGGTACGAGGTGGGGGAAGGGCGTATCGGTTCCCAGCGCGACCGTCACGCCCCGCTGATGGGCCCTGCGCAGGAACCGCTTCAGGTGCACCATGGCGCCCTGGTACCGCCACCGGTGTTCCGCCGGTCCGAATCGGCTGAGGTACCGCTGCCATATATCGAGATGGCGGGGATGTACCCAGGCCCGCCGGGCATCGTGGTGGAAAGGCCGGTCCAGGATGCGGCCGAGCCGGTCCCAGACCACCAGGGTAGGGTCGATGATCACGTCCCGTTCCAAGAGCTGGTCGATCATGAGATCGTCTTCCACCTCGGACGCCGCGCGCCAGGCCACGCCGCAGCCGGCCAGGTGCTCGAACTCGTCCAGCCCGTACCGCACGGCGTCTTCGGCGGACGTCGCCTGCAGATGGGCCACTACGAATTTACCCGATTCATGGGCGGCGTCAACAGCCGCCTTCAGCAGGGAAGGGTCCACGCCCGCGTACAGCTTGATCTGGTCCACCCCGGCCTCCACGTGCCGGCGGACCGATTCGGCGATCTCCCCGGGCGTGCCGTGCGCACGGCCCAATTGGGGCCAGTAGACCCTGGGCCCGTCGAGGAGATGGCCGCAGCACAGGATGGCCGGCCCCGCGGAAAGGTCATTCGCGTGGCGCTCGCGCTCGCCGAGGATCCACGCCAGATCGTTGCCCACGTCGCGGACCGTGGTTACGCCCGCGGCCAGGAAGGCCAGGCCCATGACGGAACTGTAGTGGACGTGGGCGTCCATCAGGCCCGGCAGGAGTGTGCAGCCCGGCAGGGTTACGGACTCCATGTCAGCGGGGATTTCGGCGACGGGCAGCACCGCGTCGATGAGGCGGCCTCTGACCACTACGGCCACCCCGGACTGCGTCCCTTCGGAAACGCCGTCCCACACCCGGTCCGCGGCCAGCGCGTATGTGGCATTCCCCGTGTTGTTATTCATCGCGGATTCCCGGTTGCCTTTCTTCGACGGGGTTGTGGCGGGACAGCCCTTTCCGCGGCGTCCGGCGCACTATAAATCCCTTGCCCGGAGCGCGTTCCGGCCTTTACTTGATCCCATCGGTAATATCTAATGTCACCGTGGTTTCTGTCAAAGGGCTAATGTCCATTCCCCTGTACATCGGCTGGCAACGCATCCTGGACGGCCAGGGTATCGGCATCGCCTTCACCGGCATGTTCATCGTGTTCCTGGCCCTCGCCGCGATCAGCCTCTGCATTGCCTTGCTGCCGAAGGTCATGGCTGCGATCGGGGATGTTCTCCCTGAACGGCCGCACAATCCCACCGAACCGGAATCCTCGCACGACGACGAAGCCGTGGCCGCGGCGGTCGGATTCGCGCTCGACGAAAAAAACAATAACCGGTAATCAGGCCATGCGGGCGGATTAGATGACGATACTGTATGACTTTCTGTCGGCTTCCGGCCTGGCCGCGGCGACGTGGGGCCATGGCGTGATGATCCTGATCGGCGTGGTCATGATCATGCTCGCGATCGCCCGCCGTTACGAGCCGCTACTGCTGGTGCCCATCGGCTTCGGCATCATGCTGGGCAACATCCCCATGATGGAAGGCGACGGCCACGGGGTATACGATGAAGGAAGCGTACTTTACTATATCTATTTCGGCGTCAGGGAAGGGGTCTTCCCGCCCCTGATCTTCCTGGGGATCGGGGCCATGACCGATTTCTCGGCCCTGCTGTCCAGTCCGCGGCTCGTCCTCCTGGGCGCCGCGGCGCAGATCGGCATCTTCCTGACCCTGCTGGGCGCCATGGCCATCGGCTTCACGCCGGCGGAATCAGGCGCCATCGCCATCATCGGCGGCGCGGACGGTCCCACGGCCATTTTCCTGTCGTCGAAACTGGCGCCCCACCTGCTATCCATGATCGCGATCGCGTCGTATTCCTACATGGCCCTGGTTCCCATCATCCAGCCGCCCATCATGCGGCTGTTTACGACGCGACAGGAACGGCTCATCCGCATGGCGCCGCCCCGCGCGGTTTCGCGGCGGGAGAAGATCATCTTCCCCATCGTCGCCTTTTTCGTCGCGGCGATGATCGCACCGGATTCTGTCGTGCTGGTGGGTATGCTCTTTTTCGGAAACCTGCTCAAGGAATGCGGCATGACGGAAAGGCTGGCAAACACCGCCCGCACGTCGATGATAGACATCGTTACGATCCTGCTGGGCTTCTCGGTCGGCGCCAGCACCCAGGCGAAGGCTTTTCTCTCGCTGGAGTCGCTCTTCATCTTCGCCCTGGGCGTGATCTCCTTCTGCATCGCGACGGCCGGTGGCGTGCTCTTCGCCAAGGGCATGAACCTGTTTACGAAAGACAAGATCAACCCGCTAATCGGGGCGGCGGGGGTTTCCGCCGTGCCCATGGCAGCGCGGGTGGCCCAGGTGGAAGCGCACCGCGAGGACCCGCAGAACTTCCTGTTGTTCCACGCCATGGCGCCCAACGTGGCGGGCGTTCTCGGATCCGCCATCGCGGCGGGCATACTCTGGTCGGTGCTCGTGGGCGCATAACTAAAGGAACCAATCGTGAAGAAGAAAGTCAATTTCATGTGCACCACGTTCCGGGACGGATTCCAGTCCGTTTACGGCGCACGCGTATTCACCCGGGACTTCCTGCCCGCCGTGGAAGCGGCGCGTAACGCGGGAATCGATTACTTCGAGGCGGGCGGCGGCGCCCTGTTCCAGTCGCCCTATTTCTACTGCAACGAAGACGCCTTCGAACGGATGGACGCCATACGGGAAGCCGTGGGACCCGAGGCCAACCTGCAGACGCTGTCCCGGGGCGTCAACGTGGTCGGGCTGGATTCGCAGCCCAGCGACATCATCCGGCTGCACGCGCAGTTATTTAAAAAACACGGCATGACGACCATCCGGAACTTCGACGCCCTGAACGACGTGGAGAACTTGGTGCACAGCGGCCGGTGCATCACGGAGGCCGGTCTCAGGCACCAGGTGTGCGTTACCGTCATGGAACTGCCGCCGGGATGCTCGGGCGCCCACGACGCGGCGTTCTACACGGAAACGTTGAGGAAGATCCTCGACGCCGACATTCCCTTCGACTCGGTGTGTTTCAAGGACGCCTCGGGCACGGCTGTTCCCTCCAAGGCGTACGATTCCGTCAAGGCCGCCCGGAAGCTGCTGCCCGAGGGTACCTGGATCCATTACCATACCCACGATACCTCCGGCATCGCGGTGGCGGCGTACCAGGCGGCGCTCGAGGCCGGCGCCGACGCCATCGACCTGGCCTTCGCGCCAGTGTCGGGGGGCACCTCCCAGCCGGACATCCTCGTCATGTGGCACGCGCTTCGCGGCACCGATTACGACCTGGACATAGATCCCGACGGCGTGCGGGAAGCTGCGGAACTCCTGAAGGAATGCATGGCGGACTATTTCCTGCCTCCCGAGGCCGTGGCCGTCGAACCCCTGCTCCCCTGGAGCCCCATGCCGGGCGGGGCCCTGACCGCCAACACGCAGATGCTCCGGGACAACGGGATCATGGACCGCTATCCGGCCATCATCAAGGCCATGAGCGAGGTCGTGGAGAAGGGCGGGTACGGCACGTCGGTCACGCCGGTATCCCAGTTCTATTTCCAGCAGGCCTTCAATAACGTGATGATCGGACCGTGGAAGAAGATCGCGGAAGACTACGGCCGGATGGTCCTGGGCTATTTCGGCAGGACGCCCGTGCCTCCGGATCCGGTCGTCGTGAACATCGCGTCGGAACAGCTTGGCCTGCCGCCCAACAGACGGCCGGTACTGGAACTCAACGACAGCGATCCCAAGAAGGGCGTCGAGGCGGCGCGCGGCGTGCTGAAGGAAGCCGGGATCGAAGATACGGACGAGAACGTCTTCATCGTCGCGGCATGCGGCGAACGGGGACTGGCCTTCCTGAAGGGCGAGGGGTTCATAGGGGTCCGCAAGAAGACTCCGGCAGACCAGGAGGCGCTGCAGGAGGACGCGCTGTCTTCGACGGACGGCCCCCGCGGATACCAGGTGACCGTCAACGGCAGGAGTTACGCGCTGCGCATCGAAGGAAAGACGGCCATCGTGAACGGAAAAGCCTATGAAGTCGACCTGCAGCCCGATATGTCCGAGGCCGCGACAGAGGCGGCGGAACGCGCCGGGACCACGCCGGTCATCGCGCCGATCCCGGGGAAAGTGCTCAAGGTGGCGGTCTCCCCCGGACAGACCGTAGAGGAAGGAGACGTCATCGTGGTCCTGGAAGCCATGAAAATGGAAATGCAGGTCACCGCCGACGTCAGCGGGACCGTGACCCATGTCTCCATAAACCCGGGCGTCCAGGTGATCGCGGGCCAGACGCTGGCCTATCTGGGTTGATGCTCTCCGCGACGGGTCCATGGCTGGAGCGTCGAATGACCGGATTCCTCTTACACCGCATCCGGATTGAAAAGTGCTCCGTGAACGCGGCTCGCGTGCTGCGCCCGGCGGTCGTCTTCAGCCTGTTGTTCCTCGCCTTGCCCGTCTCCTCCCAGACCCCGGCCCCGGCCACCGGCCCCTTCATGCAGCGGGACCAGTTCCCCGTGAGGATGCTGTTCCTGGGTCTGCGTCCCGAGGGCGGAGACCTCCTTCCGCGGAGATCGTTCCAGTGGGCGGTTCAATTCGACTACGCCAATACCTACGCGAGCACTCTTCCCGTGGGCGACACCCTGATAGCTGACGACTACTACCAGGCCGCGCCGGCGGACGAATACCGGCTGTTCGTGGATACGGAATCCCTGCGCCTGTCGGTGGATCTGGACTGGCGGATCGCGTCGCGGCTGCAGATAGGCGCGACCATGCCTTTTCTCAAGCACGGCGGTGGCTTTCTGGACGGCGTGGTGGAGGGGTTTCACGGCATGTTCAACCTGTCCAACGGGGGCCGGGAGTGGGCGCCCAGGAACGACTATGGCGTTTTCGTCGTGCGCAACCGCCGTTTCTGGATCAAGAGCGTGGAGTCCGCCTCCTTCCGGCCGGGAGACCTCGTAGTACGGATGAAGACGCCGTTGAACGTCGGCGGCGAGGAACTCAACCTGGCCCTTGCCGGCGCCGTGAAGCTGCCCACGGGCAGCCTGGAAACGCTGACCGGGAGCGGGGGATGGGATTTCCAGGCGGCGTTGTTCGCAACCTGGCGGCCGGAGCGGCCGAAACAGGGCATGGTCTTTCACGCCAACCTCGCCCACAGCCGGCTGGGCAGGCCTACCCTGGGCGAGGGGTTCCCCCTCCGGTCCATCACGACGCTCGTGCTGGCCTTCGAATACCGGACCACGGGCCGGCTCGCCGTGCTGGTCCAGACGCAGGTAAACATCGGCCCCTTTCCCGGCAGCAGGCTGGGCCCCTTGAACCGCACGGCCATCGAGGCGACCGCCGGCGTGCGGTATGCCATGTCTGAATCGCTGTCGCTCGATTTGGGCCTGACCGAGAATCTCAGCCAGTACCAGAACACCCCCGACGTGGGGCTCCACGTTGGAATCGTGTGGCGGACGCCCTAGCGGCCGCCACATAGGGAGTCATCATGCAAAACACGTATAGACGGTTGCTTTTCAACGCGCATGGGCGGTTGGGTGTGATCGACCTGGACAACACCGCGACCACGGCTGTTCTCGATGTCGCCGGGAGCCCGGTCCACCAGGACGCTGCCGCGACCACGGCTGGTACGCGAGTCTGGTACCCGGATCCGGATGTTCCAGGCATGGCCAGTTGGAGGTGGGGCCCCCTGTTCGCGGACCGGCGCAGGGTGATCCTGTCCAGCTACGAACCCGGCAAGGCCTGGGAAGGCAACGTGCGGGTCCATCTCTGGATATACGACCTGGAGGAAGACCGCGTGCTGGAGGAGATCGCCCTGAAGAACCGGCCCGCGCCGTTCATGGGGTGCACCCATATCCTGCCCGGGGAAGAGCGGCTCGTGGTGAACCCGATCATCGACGGGAAACAGCGCATCTGGACCATGGACCTGGACGGATCCGACCCGCGGGAGATCACGGGCGCCGACGACGGGTTCGTCTACTGCGTCCAGATCAGCCCGGACGGTCGAAGGTTCGCCTACCATTCGACCATGCTGGAAGGGCGGGACAGCTACTGCATATTCGTTTCGGATCTGGACGGAGTAAACCGGGTGGAGGTCGCGGCAGCGCAGGGGCACCTGTACTTCGGTCCCATGTGGTCGCCGGACGGGCAATGGCTGATCTACCAGGACTGCCACTATCCCGATGATCCGGGACACGACTGGGCCGATTTGTGTCTGGGCGGTCCGGACGGCCCCGACGGCGCGACGCACCAGAAGGTCACGACGGGTCAGCGCCAGTGGTTCGCCACGTCTTACGGCAACCCGGAAACCCGGGGCGGCGGATCCAATATCGCCCAGTGGACCCCGGATGGGAGCAAGGTCACCTACACCCGCGCGGAACCCGGATCCCGGACGGCCTGGCCGTACCAGGCCCAAAGGCCGGATACCGATCACTTCAACCGGGACTACTACCCGGAAGACGCCCGCGGCGGCACCGCCATCTGCCTGCTCGACCCCTTCACGGGCGAGGAATCGGAGTTCATACCCTATGAACCCCGCGTCTGGAACTTCCGGTCGGCCTGGTCGCCGGACGGTTCCGTGTTCGCCTTCTGTCGCGCCGAAGTGGGATCGCCGAGCGGCATCTGGCTGGTCGATACCGACGGCGGCAATGCGCACATGCTGACGGACGGATACGAACACCTGGGCGCGGATCACCCGGTGTGGGTGGGGTGATAGAGACGACGCGCAGTGGAACCCCACCGGGAGTCGGCCAATCGGACAGGGCACTAGGGCAGGCCGTCAATTCTCCAGCGGGAAGTGCCGGGTATCTTGCTTGCGCTAAAGGCGTTCAGGTTAAGGCCGGTTCCAGCACATAGGCCGCCGACACAACCGAAACCGTCATCCCTGACTTCAAACGCAGCCCCGCCGAACGAACAGCTCTCGCCAGGTCCTAATACCAACCCCACGGTACACGCCGGTCTTGATGTTGGTGCTGGTGTGGTTGGTGAGGTTGGCGCTGATGGTTCTGTTACCGACGGAGACATCGGATTGTCATCTCCTCCACAAGCATACAGTCCAACGGCGATGAATATGATGGTAGCAAACAACCGGCATTCAGTTGGAATCTTCATATCGGACCTCCGTTCTGTGGGTTATCAAGAAGAACCACTGCAATTGTAGCTTCACAACAGTAAACGGATGACTCAGAGGTGGTCACCAGGACGCCTGATCGGGAACGCCGCCGCTGACGGTTATATCCATCCCGGGTTCGGGCGGGATACGCCGGCCCGCCGTCGAGGGGTTCGATGGATCAGGCCAGTCTCTGAAGATTCCTCTGACCTCGCCGGTTACCTCGTCCCGCAGGAGCGCCATGAATCGATCCCCGTCACCGTCGAGCTCGGCATAACTCGCGGAGCCGGAGAGGGTTATGCGGTACAGGCCGCCAGGCCAAGTCTCCCGCACGGGGAGAATGAAGGCGAAGGAGCCGCCCTCGGCATCGGCGTATTCCGACATGGCGAAGGAAAGAGAGAACAGATTGCCGCCGTCTTCGGTCTCTGCCGTAATGGTATACGGACCGTCCGCATCAGGCAGTTTGGGCGGCGCGTCGACCACAAATGCAGGCTCGAGCGTGAGTTCACCGGCTCCGTCCAGCCCTCCCCAGAGCAATAGTCCTTTCGAGGCGGCTGCAATTGCCGGCGGGATCATGGTGCCTAACGCAATGCGGTGGGTCAACGCCCTGGAGAAGGAATAGTCGCTGATCCACATCGGCTCGCAGTAACTCATCAGGTCCCAGGTCTGGGAACTCACCAGGGATTCGCTCATCATATCGTATCCGGAAACCCCGATGGATCCATCGTCATAGGGATAGTACGGGTCGGGACCTCCGGCGCCGGCAACGGGTTGCCCGTTTCCAATGAAATGGAGACAGGCTGGGTCCGTAGCTGTCGGATGTGCCGTGGCCCGAAGTGGTGAGGAACTAATAGATATACGGTGCAAGTGAAATCAGAATTTGAGCGTCAGGCTTACGCCAGCGAGATCGTCCGCAACGACCGGGTTGATCTGCAACGACGCCTGCCGTAACTCCCGGTTGATTCTGTTGGCGGAAATCGGTGCGTCGATTATGGACCAGATTACGCTTCCCACCAGGACCGCTGCCCCGATGTTAATGGCCGTTTCATTGGAACGCTCTTCATAGCGAAAATGAAACGTAGTCGAACCTGGGGTCTGCGTTATGCTTCCTGAGGATTCCTCCTTTTTGTCATTGACGCCATAAACCAGGATGCCGACACCGGTAGCGGCGCCCAGCAACATAAGGCCGCCCTTCGTGTTTTCTCCGTTATAGAACTGCCCGCCACCCGGGATCAGCCACGATAAGAAGAAGGCCGCCCATGGGTTTTTCTCATTCACTTCGGTTGACTGCGGGATGGTTGGGATCACCTGGTCACTAAAGGCCATCACGTCAGTTTCCGGACGATCCGTCAGCAGGAA